>NZ_LWFZ01000169.1:0-692 GCF_001635225.1 Oleiphilus sp. HI0086 | reverse complement strand
AGCTGGGTCGATATCCCAAAGTTCCTTGATGCCGATACCGTAATGCTGAGGATCTTTTCCTTCATCTAGGTTGAACTTAGAGATGATTTCTTTGCCAAGATGTCCACGACAACCTTCAGCAAACATTGTGTATTTAGCGTGTAACTCCATGCCTGGCATGTAAGAGTCTTTTTGTTGGCCGTCTTCGCTGATGCCCATGTCGCCAGTAGCAACACCTTTTACACGACCATCTTCATGGTATAAAACTTCTGCTGCAGCAAAGCCTGGGTATACTTCTACGCCAAGTCCTTCAGCTTGCTCGCCTAACCAGCGGCAAACGTTGCCAAGGCTAACAATATAGTTGCCATCGTTGTGTGTAGGTTTAGGGATAAAAGCGTTTGGAAGTTTTACCGACTTTTCCTGATTGGTCAGGAAGTAAAATTCATCACCTGTTACAGCGGTATTTAATGGTGCGCCCATTTCTTTCCAATTAGGGAACAGCTCATTTAACGCTGTTGGTTCTAGAACTGCGCCAGACAGGATGTGGGCGCCAACCTCAGATCCTTTTTCTACAACGCATACGCTGATTTCATTACCAGTCTCTTCNGCGATTTGTCTTAGACGACAGGCTGCTGATAATCCAGCGGGGCCACCGCCGACAATGAGTACGTCAAACTCCATCGATTCACGTTCCACAATAGGTCTCCTCGTGC
>NZ_LWFZ01000168.1:0-691 GCF_001635225.1 Oleiphilus sp. HI0086 | reverse complement strand
TTCCCCCTCTTGAACGCATAATATGGTTCCAAACAACTTCTTTAGCATTCTTTGGAATTGGGAAAGGAATTGCACCTTTATAGCCTTGCACGCCATTCCCGTCATCAACCATTTCAGCATTAGTCGCATTATGCTTGAAATACTCACCGAATTTATCAATATAACCAACTGAACGATGAGTAGGATACACCTTCATTTTATAAGTAGAGTATCGCTCCAGGGTCTTCTTCTGACCATCAGACAACTTATCTGCATACTGAGCCATATTGTCTTTAGTAATCGTGAACAAGACCTGATCCGAAGCAAAAGGATCCGGATAAGGTTCACCCACCTTATAATCAGCAGGTGCTTCTACACCACCCGTCCACTCAGGAATTGTTCCATCTGCATTCCCTGCTTTTTCTGCACCAATTGGCGTTAATTCATTCCCTAATTTCGCCGCTTCTTCTGGTGATACTTTTGCCATGACATTTGCCGCACTAAAGCTTGCAGCAACAACACCAATGGCACACAAAGTTTTTATCATTTTCATTTAGACTACCTCGTTAAACCAAGCCAATGGGTTATTAGAATGAGTACGAAACACTAAGCGCAAGACTATCTCGGTCGGAGATTGTGTTATGAACCCCTCCACCGAAGTAATTGGTATACGCCAAGGTTGCACTGTACTGGTTTAAGTAATCTGCTCTGA
>NZ_LWFZ01000167.1:0-33781 GCF_001635225.1 Oleiphilus sp. HI0086 | reverse complement strand
TATTATTTCTATATCATTGGTTCTTGTACTTTCTGATTTAAATTATGTACTTTCGGGTAAGATATGTTTTGGATGAAAAAAACGCTTATAAGAGGGGCGATAAAAGAACATGCACATAATATGCATGAGTTTCTCGTCTGCTTGAGTGGGGGCTTATTAATTGAAGATAGTCTAGCAACATATACACTAAAACAAGGAAGCGCGATCTTTATTCCTTGTAATATGGTGCATAAAATTACCATTTTTGATGGCGAGTCAGCATGTAGCGAAGTACTGCTTGCTTGTATCAAACCCGCCACACTCGACTTAATGCGTTCGCCATGCAATAACGACTTTATAGAAAAACTAAAGCAAGAAACGACACTGTCTCATTCCAATAATGATCAGGGCGACAATCTAGAAAGATGCATTCAAGAAGTTGATGCACTCTCGATGTCACCTTCTCTTTTGAACCAATCATTTGCGGAAAACTGCTTTATAAAAATGCTGCTTCTACATATGGAGAGGCTGCATCAAGACACAGCTCTTTCTAAAATCAGTTTCGATCATATTGATCACATTACTGCATGGGTCAGACGGCATTATGTCGAAGATATCAATTTAGATGATTTGAGCAAGAGGTTTTCAGTATCTCGGAGCCAGCTTACACGAAAATTCAAGCAGAAGTATGGGTTCAGTCTAATTGAGTTTGTTCTGCAACTGCGTTTCGATGATGCTGCAAAGCAACTCGCGTTTTCTAAAAAGGACATTACTCGCATTGCCCTAGACATAGGATTCAATAATCTCAGTCACTTTCACAGGCAGTTTAAAAAACGTTTTGGCATGACGCCGCTTTCTTTTCGTAATATGACCGCTCAATCGAGTTAGACAATTGCTTAGCCAAGTATTTATAACAAAACAGAGTTTCATCACATGGTCTAGACTGTTCGTTCTAAACTCTAATAATGTTGCCAGTTAGTTTTATTTTCGCTTATGTCTACAAATCTTTATACATTCGATCGGGGTTTTATCTTCATCGTGACATGGCTGTCATTTAATATCTGTCAGGCTGCTGGAATTGTCGATATAACGCTTCAAGATCAAAATGGCCAAGCACTTGTCGATGGTGTCGTTTATTTTCAAGTCGAATCTGAATATGCTTCCTTGTCTGGCAATAAGCGTATTCCATCGAACTTGATAATGGATCAGAAAAATAGGCAATTCGCCCCTCATGTATTGATTGCTCAGGTCGGTGATTTAGTGAGCTTTCCGAATAGCGACAATATTAGACATCATGTTTATTCGTTTTCAGAGCCAAAGCGCTTTGAAATAAAGCTTTACGCCGACAAGCCGGAATCTCCTATCAAGTTTGAAACGCCAGGCGTCGTGGCACTAGGGTGCAATATACACGATTCAATGCTTGGGTATATTTTGGTTATAGATACACCTTATGCAAGCAAAACAGACAGTAAAGGTCGAGCGAGTTTGGCTGTGCCGGAAAAAGTGCCATCAGAGTTTTTTGTATGGCACCCTCTGTTAAAAAACACTGCAAAGCCTCTTAAGGTGTCTGAGTTTGATGTGAATTCTCCACAAACCGTAGTCATTGAGATCAAATCAACGAAAAATACTAAGTTTAATAAGAAGCGCTGGCGCTGACGACCAAGTGAGATAGAAGAATGAATTATGCTCCGAAATTCTGTATTGCATTAGTAATTTTGATCTTGTTTTTTACAAGCTCTGTTAATGCAGCGGGTAGTAAGTTATTGGGTACTTCGGGTGTTACCTCTATCGAAGGTAGTGCAGGAGGAGGTTTAATTCCTTGGGCGCCGTTAGGGGGGGACGCTACTAGAGACGAGCTAGGTTTCAGCATAGTCGCAAGTGAAGTGGACGTTGATGATTATAATATGAGCGTGCACGGAGCTTTGATTAATTTTCGAGACCGTATCGAATTCAGCTTCGCTCATCAGGACTTTTATGTTGATGCATTATCGCAATCGGTGAGACAAAATATTATTGGTCTGAAGGTTCGACTTTTTGGCGATTTGGTTTATGACACATTACCGGTAATCAGTATCGGTACACAGCAAAAAAGACTCATTGATGCGGGTGTGATCAATCTTGTTGGCGCTAAAGATAGCAGCGGAACTGATTTCTATCTAAGTGCTGCAAAAGCGTGGATCGACGGATTGTTTCATCATACTAGCTTTGTGAATGCGAATATTCGCTACAGTAATGCAAATGAACTCGGTTTGCTCGGTTACGGCGGCGATAATGCAAGGTCTAAGTTTTTATTCGAAACAGCGCTGGGCGTTTTCGTCGGTAACAACGTTGCTTTGGGTGTTGAGTTTAGGTTCAATCGATCGCAGATGAGCAAATTTCTAAACTAGTTCTCGAGTATGAGCATCGTTTACAAAGCTTTGAGGATCAGCTCAGCCAGAAAAGTTCAGACATTGATGATAACCGAAAAGCGCTGGCGCTTACGCAAGAGGTTCAATCTCTTTGGCTCAGGGCGGGACAAGATACAAGCCCCAGCAATCGAATCTCAAGTTATGATGACATTTTGAAGATCAAGCCCGATGACTGTGAAGCTTTGACCTACAAGGCGGATGCGGTATTAGAAATCAATGAGCCACAATGGGCCGCAAACCTATGCCAGCAAGCTTTAGAGCTTGATCCTGACAATGGACATGCATTTTATCAGCTTGCCTGTGCTTATACGGCACTGCAGCAATATGAGGAGGCGCTTTCCTATTTATCTAACGCAATTGCTAAAAGTGATAGCTATCGAGATGAGGCTACTAAGGATGACGCTTTAAAAGCGTTGCGTACGCACCCTTCGTTTGAGGAAATGATAAAAAATACACTAGAAGATCTATGACAGCCGGTATTCTGAGCCTTAGAGCAAATAGCTTCCTGTTAGTTGTAGCAATGCTGCTGGGTTCAACATTTTGTGCGTCTGCGCCAAAATATTCAACGCTGGATATATATCAGTTGAGTAGAGAAGTGTCCGCGCAAACTGGCTATACCATTATTTTTAGTCCGCGAGTTAGAAGTCAAACAAAAGTTTCGATGTTGCTCAGCAAGAAAATTAATCCAGAGAGCCTTTATAGTATTTTTTTATCAGTGCTTAACGTTCACGGGTATGCTGCTATTCGTGATGCAAATCTGATCAAAATTGTACGAGAAAGGAAGGCTCGGTATATGTATTCCAGTGACTAAAACCCAAACCACATACTTTACCTATTTGTCGTTCCGTGAACCGTTAAGGTGAGGTGTTTCTAAGCAGTTTTATCTTTTGAAACTATTATTTGCGTATACTTAACAATACAGAAATGGTGAATTTATATTCAAATATGGTTTGACTTTGTTTTGCATTAATAAAACCAATACTTGAGCAGCACGCCTTGTGGTGTATCTCGCCATTGCCGTGTGACAAGGAAGCCTTGTATCGAATCACTCATGTAAGAGGCTTAATGAACCAAGTCATTCAGTCGGCGTTCTGTGATGATCAGGGAGATCATTTTCTTCATTTTGTCTCTAACAATCTCGGCTTCTTTATGGAGTTGCTGATTGCGCTGCTCCTTATTGTCGCTCAGTGTTTTCAAGCTTAGGCTTGGCTGGTACCGTGCAAAGCTCATATACAGCTTGGGAATCTTCTTTTTGACCGGCTTGGGAATACTAAGTGTTCTTGAATGCTTAATCGTCTCGTGCATATGTTGAGGAAGCCACTTGAATAGAGGCTCTAAGCGTCGGTCTAACTTAATTGGCATGGCCCAGCGATCAGAGCCGTGATGGACGGCGATTAAAACCGGGCACTGGTTAACGAGTGCCAGCTCAATAAAGCGAGGGCTGAGAAAAGGAAGCACCGCAACGCCGTCGCCAAAATTACACAGCTCGCCCTCGGGCATAATAACGCAATCAGTAAAGCCTTCTTCTTGTAATAATACACAGGCTTCATCA
Source organism: Oleiphilus sp. HI0086 (assembly GCF_001635225.1). Lineage (NCBI taxonomy): Bacteria > Pseudomonadati > Pseudomonadota > Gammaproteobacteria > Oceanospirillales > Oleiphilaceae > Oleiphilus > Oleiphilus sp. HI0086. Next base: position 29,842 of record NZ_LWFZ01000167.1, on the reverse strand, counting down.
AAACCTACTCCGTGGTTAATCTGCGTGAGAAAGCTAAGTAATTGTTTCGCGATGGGCAGCTCGTAAAACTTTCGCCAGGTGATACCGAAGGGCGAACGCTTCTCTCCACCATGCTTTTGCATGGAATCTGCCAGGCCAACCAAACCTGCCAGCGCACCCATCATCGGCCCATGATTTAGCGCGATAATTAAACGCGGCTCCTGAGCCAGAATCGTATCAAGGTCTTCAGAGGACTTCGCTATTACGACATCTTTGATATAAAGCGTTTTGAGTAAGCGTTTAACGAAGTGGAAATCTTTGACGGTTCTCATAGAGTGCTTCGGTTTTGGTTTAGAGCTTCTATTCTAACCTCAATTGGGAAAAGGGTTGAGAAAATTTTCGCTCTCTCTTTTATAACCAATAGGAGGTAAGTCATTACCTACTCTTATCAGCCTAAGCTTGCCAATAATTGATCTAAGTCAAACGAGATTGATTCCTATTAAGCTTCAATGGTATTCATTAAGTTCTATTGATAGCCTTTAGATACGAATCATTCCTATTATTGTTTGTGAGGTGAATCTTGATGACGCAAAGCTTAAGTATGGATCGATTATCAGAAGGTCAGAACGCAACCATTACACAGATCAGTGGCGGTAAAAGCCTTGCCAGAAAAATGATAGGGCTTGGTTTGCGTGTGGGTGGTGAGGTCTGCTTGCTCCAACGTCGCCGACACGGTTTGGTTCTCGCAAATCGTGGAACGAGAATCGCCTTGGGCGATAGTATTGCCCGTCATCTTAAAGTTTCTCCTTGCTAGCAGCTTCAGAGGCCTAAGCCTATGTTAACCATCGCTCTGGGTGGCAACCCTAATTGTGGTAAGTCAGCCCTTTTTAATCAATTTACAGGAATTAGACAAACCACAGGTAATTGGCCTGGCGTAACGGTTGAGCGCAAAGCAGGGCGAACAAAGTTGCTAGGAGACGAGGCAAACGTTGTCGACTTGCCAGGTATTTACTCGCTGGATGCATCGTCTCTGGATGAAAAAGTTACCCGGGACTATCTTCTCTCTGCCGACGCTGACCTGATCGTTAATGTGGTTGATGCCTCGAATCTTGAGCGTAACCTCTATTTCACTGTGCAATTACGAGAAATGGGCGTTCCAGTGGTCGTGGCGCTGAATATGATGGATGTTGCCCGCAAGCGTGGCATTAGTCTCGATGTTGAACGCTTAAGCGAAGCCTTATGTTGCCCGGTGGTGCCTATCGTCGCCGTGACAGGGGAAGGCTTGAAAGGTTTGGCTAGCGCGATCAAGTACGAGTTAAGTTCCAGCGAGCAGAGCTCAATCGAGCTGGTACATGAAGACTTGGTTGAGCAGGCAATCCTATCCGTTTCCGGCTATCTACCAGCTACTGTTAAAGCAAACGAACAACGCTGGGTCGCGACTAAGCTTTTGGAAAATGATAGCGCTGTATTGGGCGCAATTGAATCGGCTGGTCAAAAAGAGCTGCTATCAAGGGTTTCCCATTGGCAGAGCAAGATTGAAGAAAGAACCGGGGAAGACGTCGACATACATATTGCTGATGGGCGCTTTAATCATGCACATTGCTTATCGCAAGAGGTAATAAAGGAAGCTGGTGTCGTGGGCAAGAATCTATCTGATAAGATAGACCATATTGTACTCGGGAAGCGCTTGGGAATCGGTATATTCTTACTGGTTATGTATGCGATGTTTACCTTTACGATCAACGTTGGCGGTGCCTTTATTGACCTCTTCGATATGGGCGTGGGTGCAATTTTTGTTGATGGCACTGCGCATCTGATGGGGCTGCTTGGCTTGCCTGAATGGAGCAAGGTGTTTTTGGCAGATGGTATTGGAGGGGGCATTCAGGTTGTCTCTACCTTTATTCCTATTATTGTTTGCTTGTATTTGTTTTTATCCGCACTTGAGGATAGCGGCTATATGGCACGCGCAGCCTTTGTGATGGATAGAGCTATGCGTAAGATTGGTCTGCCAGGTAAAGCCTTTGTACCGATGATCGTTGGTTTTGGTTGTAATGTTCCCGCTGTCATGGCGACGCGAACCCTCGAAAACCAGCGAGAAAGAAAGCTTACTATTTTGATGAATCCTTTTATGTCATGTGGTGCGCGTCTACCTGTATACGTATTGTTTGCGGCGGCCTTCTTTCCTGACAATGGTCAAAATCTAGTGTTTATTCTTTATTTGGCAGGTATTGCTGTTGCTGTTCTAACGGGTTTAATTATGCGTAAAACCCTTCTTCAGGGCGAAAGCAGCGGTTTTATGATGGAGCTGCCTCCTTATCACTTGCCCACCTTAAAAGCCGTATTATTAAGAACCTGGGATAGAGTAAAGCTTTTCATCCGCGATGCCGGGAAGGTGATTGTTCTGATGGTGCTGGCGCTAAATGTGCTCAACTCGATTGGCACGGACGGCTCTTTCGGGAATGAAGATTCTGAAGACTCGGTCTTAAGCGAAGTGAGCAAAACGCTTACGCCGATGTTCTCTCCTATGGGCATTAGTGAAGAAAATTGGCCTGCTACGGTTGGCATCTTTACCGGGGTCTTAGCTAAAGAAGCCGTTGTGGGCACCTTGGATTCACTATATGGGCAATTAGCGAGCGAAGGTGAAGCGCAAGAGCAGGGCTTTGATCTGGGAGCTAGCCTGAGTGAAGCATTGGCAACAGTACCGGAAAACTTTTCTGCTATAGGGGATATGCTGTTTGATCCCTTAGGCTTAGATGTGGGCGATATCAGCAATATCGATGCCGCCGCTGAAGCACAGGAAGTGAGCCGTGGAACCTTTGGCGAAATGGTCGAACGTTTTAATGGCCAAGCAGGCGCTTTCTCTTATCTGCTATTTATTTTGCTCTACTTTCCTTGTGTGGCGACGATTGGTGCAATTGTCCGCGAAACCGGGCGTTCCTGGGCGGGCTTTGTTGCATTGTGGACAACAGGTGTCGCCTACTTTAATGCCACCGCGTTTTATCAACTTGCGACCTTTACTCAGCATCCTATAAGTTCTGCCGCACACTTAGCCGTTATTTCAGCCTTGTTTGCTCTGGTCATAGTGGTTTTAAGAAGACAGGGCGATGAGGATGAAGCTATCGCGTCCAAGCTTCAGCCTGAGGGTGCTTTATTATGATTTTGTCTGATATAAAAGCGTATTTGCAGCAGTGTCAGCAGGCGAGTCTGGAAGATATCGCTTTGCACTTTGACAGCAGTGTCGAGGCCGTTAGAGGGATGCTGGATATTTGGCTTAGAAAAGGGCGGGTAGAGCATTGTCTGGCGAATGATATTTGCGGAATATCATGTCGACAGTGCGACTCGCCATCGATGCAAATCTACCGCTGGAAGGGGGGCGAGTCTTCGTTAGCAACGATCCCTCTCAGAATGTGTGACTAGTGCTATCGTAAGGCGAGTCGATTACTTAGGCATGATGCACTCTTCTCGATGAGGAGAGGTATGGCAGCGTATTTTCCATAATAAGGATAAAGCGCGGGCATCAAAGCGATCTGTAACCTTAAGCGTTAAACGAATATTCTTGTAGAAATCCTCTAACTCATCTTTGGTCGACTGGTCGGTTCTGATCCAATATTTTTTGGGGATCTGTTTTTCGGCATTGTTAATAAGGGTGGAAATATTATTCATCCGGTTAACAATATAGTGGCGCATTTTAGTACCGAAGTCTTCGCTAAACTCAGACTTGATAGAGATAGCCTGGAGCATGCCGTAAAACAAGCGTATATCAAGAATTCCCCCTCGCTCGCCAAGACCTTTATATAGTTCGAAGGTGTTATAGGCTAGCGCGGGCATGAGGACGATATCCAGTCCTCCATTGTTAAAATGCTCAGAGAAATTTGAAAGTGTCACCTTGATAGGAACCGCCCCCGAGAGTTCTGCAAACATGCGCGTTTGGATGTCGCCATTTAGCACCGCAAGAGTTTTACCCTTAAAGTCATTGATTCCTTTAATTTTCTTGTCGTTTACGAAAGCGAACATGGAGCCAACGGGTAGTGAAGCGACGACTTCATAGTCACCGTCCGACATTAATTCAACGGCTTTTGGGGAGGTAATGGCTGCCAGAGTTTTATGAAGTTTTCGTTCCGAGGTAATGCCGCCAATGGCATCGAGAGTGCCGGCAAATTGTACAAAGTCTCGTGACAGAATTGCAGTAACGATGCCGATATCACACTTACCTTCCTTAAGATCTGAAGCCACAAGATTTTCATCTTCATAAGCAATAAATGACAGGTCGAGCCCCCAGGTTTGGGCAATCGGGGTAAGGTCTGAGAAGAATGCAATGACTGGGCCGTTCTGGCCAACTGGGTCCCATGTGCAAACAGTTTTCTGCTCGAGTTTTGCTGAATGAGCGCTGACGCAGAAAAGAGAAAGTAGCGATATAATGAAAAATCTAGGGAACATTGTGAAAAGCAGTCCGTATTTGCTTCGGTGTAAAAAATATAGGCGCTATTGTATCGCAGCATTGAAAGCTATGCAGTGAATCAGGTCGAATTCTTTGCTTAACGACGAAAGAGACTTTATATCCGTTTCACAACTATGACTTAAAGCACTTAACAAATTACAGAGGAAGGTTTAAGGTTCCGCGCTATAGACTTGGAGTAAGAGAATCTCCTGGCGAGTGATGTAATATGGATAGAATACGCAAGAGGTATGGATGAGTAGGGCTGTTTCGAGTATCAAGGGTCGCTGTATGCGCGAATGCAGGAAGAGTCTTCGTCTTGTTATATATTGCGTGTTGGCTTGTGCATCCTCGTTGGTTGGTGCCGAGCCTCCCGAAGGGCTGGACTTTATTGGTGGCTATTATGAGAAAGGTGAGTATAAGTGTTATGCGGAGCCTTGCTTTACAATTCATAAAGGAACCGAGGCAGCTGCTGCGAAAGACCGGCCTTTTTCCCCAAGAGATTGGCAACCTAGAACACGAAGTTGCCAAAAAGCTTATACACAAGCGCTGGCAACAGCGAGTACAGTCGATATTCGCTATGCCAAAAAAGGTGACTGTGTTTTCGTTGTCGAAGGCGAATGGCTTGACCCCTATACCACCGAAGTTATTACTGAGTTAGGTGATATCGCACTAGATCAGTTGGTGAGCTATAGAGAAGCCCACCGTTACGGTGGTGCGTACTGGTCTCATGCTCAACGTATGGAGCTGGTGAGCGATTCAGATAACATCGTGCCGGTAGCTTCCATGAGCAAAAAAGCCCGCGCAGGGAAGTCGCCGACCCAGTGGATGCCCGAGAACAAAGCTTATTGGTGTGACTATATCGTGCGCCGAGAGATTATTCAGCGCAAGTATAAGCTTTATCTGCCAAGAGAAGAGCGCGAATTTCAGCAGGAAATTAAAAAACTCTATTGCAAGTACTAGCTGAAATGATAGCGGCTCAGTGACTATCTAAAGGCCGGTTATAAGCGCTTATTTAACAGGGAAATAAGTTTCATTGGTAGTTCTGCTGAGGCTAACACTTCTCCATGACTTGGAATTAAGATTGCTGGTTGGTCATTGTCTATTTGCTTCAATGCCCACTGTTTAAACGTGGCCTTATCGTCAAGAAGAAACCACTTGATCACTTGACTCATTTTTAAACCCGGTGCAGCGCCAAGCACTTTCTGCATGACTTTTGCAATCGGCTGGTTAGACATGCGTTCATAGTTCAAAAAGCTATCACAAGTAATCCATAAGCTGGTTTGCGAGTCTTTATCGTGCTTTTTAAACCAGGCATCATGACCCCGGTGACCTGGTGGAATCAGTACAGAGTAATTAAATGGCAGTGGCGGTAACTCACTTTCCAGTGCAGTGATATCGCTTTCTGAACTAGCTACCCCTTGTTTAACTAAACGCTTGATCGCCCCTTTACTTGCATACAAGCGATGTTTCGGAAAAGCATCTCGCCAGGCTTGAACGCCCATATAGTGAAAACTGTTTGGCATCACCAGGTGCATGCAGAGCTCTTCATTTAGCCATTCTTTGGGAAAGGCATCGATCAAAGATTTACCAGGGCTGATAATCACGATGTCTGAATCACTTGTTTTGATCGCGATAGAGTTTGAAACAAAGTTTGGCACAATATACTGACCAACTCTGATTTCCGGGTGTTTTTCAATCTCGTGCCATAAATTCTTTTGCATCTGGCCGTGTTCCTTAGTCTAAAGAGAAGCGAATTGGCGAACATAATATGAACTAAACGGAGCATAGTAAATAACGATCTAAGCAACCCGCTACTTCGCTAAAGCCCTATCAGGCGATATGCGGTTCTTCTAACAATAAATTGATATAGATCAAGACGATGTTTTGTTGTACTCGAATGGACTTGCTAGACTCGAAATAACGATGAAAGTTTTGTCTGGCAATTGACTAACTGAAGGAAAGGTTTATGAGCGATAAAAAAGTTGCGGTGGTGTTGTCTGGCTGTGGTGTATTCGATGGCTCTGAAATATATGAAGCAACACTGACATTGTTGGCACTTGATCGAGCAGGGGTTGCGTATCAGTGTATGGCTCCGAATATTGATCAGATGCATGTGCTTAATCACATGACGGGTAAAGAGATGAATGAGACTCGGAATGTACTCGTTGAGTCTGCACGCCTGGCTCGCGGAGATATCATCGACCTGTCAGAGGCTAAACCTGAAGATTATGCAGGGCTTATTTTCCCCGGAGGCTTTGGCGCGGCTAAAAATCTATCCAACTTTGCGGTAGCGGGTACCGATATGGAGGTTAATTCGCAAGTCGCTGAGTTTGCTCAGGCCTTTCACCGTCAACAAAAAGTAATTGGGCTTGTGTGTATTGCGCCGGCATTGGCGCCGAAGCTGATTGGCCACGGAGTGAAGTGTACAATCGGAAATGATGCCGATACCTCTGAGGCAATCACTGCTATGGGTGGAGAGCATCAAACCTGCGCCGTTGATGATTGCGTTATTGATGAGGCCAATAATACTGTGTCCACTCCTGCCTATATGCTGGCGAGCCGGATTAGTCAGGCAGCTTCAGGTATAGAGAAGCTGGTTTCTATAGTCATACAGCGTTTGTAGCTTTAGCGTGATTGAAAGACTCTTGCAAGCTCGGGCATGAGTCGTTAATGTTGCTCATAGAAATTGAGTCTGAGACCATTATCGAACCAAAGAGAGAAAACACGTGAGTAGTAAGTTTGTTATTCCTGAGCCGAGTTACCAAGTCATCCACCGTGAAGATATGGGTGCAAAAGTCTATGCTGCGGTGAACACGACACTGGCCACTTTTGAGGACGAGCCGCGTAAACTCTATGCTTGGCAGTTATCACTGATTCTTAAATTAGACACCGAAGATGAACAAGGCTTGACACTTCCAGAGGAAGCAAAAGAAATTGAGCCTTTTTGCCAGCAATTGGACGTTGACCTTCGAGCCGGCGGGAATGCTGTGCCTTTAGCGAGAATTACCTGGAATAAGACGCGAGAGTTACTTTTTAGAGTCTACAACCCGGTTCAAGCTGACGAATTAATAAAGAGTATTATCGAAGCGGATACCACGCCACGCCCCTTCAGCTATACAATCGACCCTGATGAAGATTGGAAGATGTCAGAGGTTTACCTTAAGAGCTTTAGGTAAAAGCGTTTCAATGGGGTCAGACTCGATTGAAAACAGCAATCGTTTTGTAGGCAGTGCTTTCCTCGGCTCGCTGGTGAATCAGTACAATGTTTCTTGTTGGGTTGAGTAAGTGAGGGGTGGAACCTTCTGCCCACAACTTCTTTATGCTTGTATATGTTCAGCGCAAAGCTCATAGGCGCGTATGACCTCATCGACTTTATCTCCGTGATTAATTCGGGATTTTTTGTAGTGAGATAGAACGCGCGCCAGATACTCATGGGCAATCTCAGCTTGAACTTCCGTTTCACCCTGCCAAATTTTTCTACCCGCCGGAGATATTTCCTTCTTTAAACCACTACACGAAGAAACATGCAGTATTTCATAAAACTGCTTTCGTTCTTTCACCAGTTGTTCGTCAAGCAGAGAAAAATCGAGCTTAATGAGGTGCTGCCTAAGTGCATATTGGTGATAAACAGGGCAGAGCAGATAATCGATATCAAGGTTTTGAAACTTCTGATGAAGCTGGTTGATCAGGCTCATCGTTTCGTCACCACCTATACCAGCAATAATGACCAAATGTTTGCCTTGATGTTTGTCTAAAGGTAACTGGGAGGCATCGCTGCAATAGGTCTTCCAAGATGTTTGGTTGTTAGGAGTCGCCGGAAAGAGCTCAACTAACTTCAGGTTCAAGGCTTCAATGAGCTCTGGAACAATATCAACAAAGTGAATTGTGGGTGCGGCTTGCCGATCAAGCAGGTTGATTCCCAATAAACCGTGGTCGCAGCAGCAATCCCAGATGTGCTCGTAGTTATTTAGGCACATCTCATTGAGTTTTTTTAGGCGTTTACCGAGCTTCAAAGTTTTGATTCCATTAATAATAAAAAGGGCCGCATATTTGCGACCCTTTTTTAGTACTGCTGTAGCGCTGTTCTTAGTATGAACGCTGAGCTTAGATCAACTCAATCGCCATAGCGGTTGCTTCACCACCACCAATACATAGTGCAGCAACACCTTTAGACTTGTCTTTCACTTTCAATGCGTTGATCAAGGTAACCAACAAACGTGAACCTGTTGAACCAACAGGGTGGCCTTGTGCACATGCACCACCGAAGATGTTCACCGTTTCTGGGTCAAGCCCTAGGTCAATGATAGGCATCATTGCAACCATTGCGAAGGCTTCGTTGATTTCATACAAATCAACATCTTCTTTAGTCCAGCCTGTCTTAGCAAACAAGTTTTCAATTGCGCCAACAGGAGCGATTGTAAATTCACTTGGGTGCTGGGATTGCGTAGCATGACCAACGATACGAGCAACAGGCTTAAGGCCACGTGCTTCAGCTTCGCTTTCACGCATTAGAACAAGTGCTGATGCGCCATCTGAGATTGATGAAGCATTCGCTGCAGTGATGGTACCATCTTTAGCAAAAGCTGCGCGAAGACTAGGGATTTTCTCGATGTTAGCGTTGAATGGCTGCTCATCGTGCTCAACCACAGTATCGCCACGGCGAGACTTAACGGTTACTGGAACGATTTCAGCTTTTAGCAAACCTTCTTCCGTTGCAGTTTTTGCACGAGTAAGTGATTGGATCGCATAGTCATCCATCTGCTCACGTGTATAACCTTTCTTGTCTGCAACTTCTTGTGCGAAAGAACCCATTAGACGACCTGTTTCAGCATCTTCCAAACCATCTAGGAACATGTGATCCATTGCTTGGTCACCGTGACCCATGCGGAAGCCCTTACGAGCCGTTGGCAAAATATAAGGAGCGTTAGACATAGACTCCATGCCGCCAGCAATCATTACATCGTTAGTGCCTGCCTTGATCGCATCGTGTGCCATCATCGCCGCTTTCATACCTGAACCACAAAGCTTGTTGATTGTGGTAGCACCCGTTGCATCAGGTAGGCCTGCTTGACGCATTGCCTGGCGAGCTGGGCCTTGCTTAAGACCGGCTGGCAATACGTTACCCATGATCACTTCTTGTACGTCTTCAGGCTTAAGGCCCGCACGCTCGACCGCTTCTTTGATAACGATGCTGCCTAGCTCAGGCGCAGGAACAGTAGACAGGCTACCTTGAAGACCACCCATTGGTGTACGAACACCGCTTACAATTACAACAGAATCTTGCTTAGACATATTAGCCTCTTACGTTTTACTCGTGGCCGAGCCACAAAGAGTGCACCCTCGTGAGGTGCCGGAAATACAAACGAAGCCAAGGATAGTGACCTTAGCCCACCAAATCGGTCGCAGATTGTATCAAGGATCTCGTTTTTGAACCAATTTGTTTGCTGTAAGGAAAGGTAAAGGCTTGCGGTTTACCTGTAGAGGACACCAAGCAATTAGCTTACACAGAGTGCCAAGTGTTTTCGGTTTAGGTCGATAATGTGATAGTTTGAGACAAGGTATCTCCTCAGATTTAGAGTAATTAGAAAAGGTTCATCAATTAATATGGCTAACAAGCAGCTTAATGATATATCTACTCCCATAACGAATCTCGATGAACTGGCTAAATTAGCCGACTATTCACTAATGAATAACCTTCGGTGCGACCCTCAGGCGACGGCCAGTGGGGATGATTACGCGCCTCGACAAGTTTTTTCGGGACATTATGTCCCTGTAAAGCCGACGCCTATTCCTGAGCCTGACTATGTCGCTCACAGCAGGAAGTTTTTCAGCGAACTGGGTTTTGACGACAATTTGGTGGAAACGGAAGGCTTCCGTCGTTTGTTCTCTGGTGATATGTCGCATGTGCCAGAACCTATGAGACAAACAGCTTGGGCAACTGGCTATGCGCTGTCGATTTATGGCACGGAGTACATTCAACAGTGTCCGTTCCGCACAGGCAACGGTTACGGGGATGGCCGTGCAGTATCTGTCCTTGAGGCTGTCATCAATGGTCAGCGTTGGGAGATGCAGCTAAAGGGTGGTGGGCGAACGCCATATTGTCGTGGTGCGGATGGGCGAGCAGTGCTGCGCTCGAGTATTAGAGAATTTCTGGTTCAGGAGCATATGCACCAACTAGGGGTGCCAACATCTAGGTCCTTATGCCTTTATGTATCTGGCTCAGAGACCGTTGATCGCCCATGGTATTCTGAAGGTTCTTACTCCCAAGATCCGGATATTATGGTATCGAACCCGGTTGCAATTTCAACACGTGTCGCACCGTCTTTCTTACGGGTCGGGCAGCTTGAACTGTTTGCTCGTCGAGCGCGTAGCAAGGCTCATCCAAAAGCTCTCGAAGAGTTAAAGATGATCGTTTTGCATTTGATTGATCGTGAATACAAAAGTGAGATCAATGAAGACCTATCGTTCGAAGATAAATTACTGCGGTTGGCTAGCGAGTTTCGTGAGCGTTTAAGCGCGCTTGTCGCAAACTGGCTTCGCGTAGGTTATTGCCAAGGCAACTTCAATAGTGACAACTGCGCAGCGGGGGGGTATACCCTTGACTATGGTCCATTCGGGTTCTGCGAAGTGTTTGAACCGTTTTATCAGCCTTGGAGTGGTGGCGGGCATCACTTTTCGTTTTTCAATCAACATGCTGCTGCCGAGGCAAATTTTGAGAGTTTCTGCTCGGCATTGCGACCCCTTGTTGCATCGAAGCCCGATGTATTAGAAAAGCTTAATGAGATACGCTCAGGCTTCACTGCTGTGATTCAAGAGAAAATGGAATCAATGTGGGCGTCTAAGCTGGGGCTTAATAAGTTTGATGGAACGCTATTCAATCAGCTTTTAAAGCTAATGGTTCAAACCTCTGTTGACTACACCCTCTTCTTCCGCGAGCTGTCAGAGCTTCCTGAAGATGTCTCGACGCTTAAGAAAAGCTTCTATAAAGACCTGAGTGATGAAAAGGAAGAAGCATGGTCGCAGTGGTTACAGACCTGGAGAGGGCTGATAAACATTGAGGAGGGCGCCGAAGCTCTGTCGTTACAGATGAAGCGCGTCAACCCAAAATACACCTGGCGTGAATGGTTGGTCGTGCCAGCGTATCAACAGGCGATGAAAGGTGACTATACGCTCGTAAAGGAATTACAAGACGTGTTGAGCAAACCATACGATGAGCAGACATTAGAGGTGAAAAATAAATTCTACCGTTTGAAGCCCGAGGTCTTTTTCGGGGCTGGCGGTGTCTCGCACTATAGTTGCTCGTCCTAATCGAATAAGCGCAACGCGCTAAGCAATTTCAAGTACTTGTGACAATAGCCAGTGAAGACACACACTACCTGTTGCTTAGAGGTTTGCTTACTTTATTAAGGCGTATTTAGTTCTTTAAATCTGCCTTCATTTGCTTGCGAAGCACTTTGCCGTTGGCCGTTCGGGGGAACAGTTGGGTGAAGTAAATCTTTTTAGGTACTTTATATTGAGCCAAATGTTCGTTTGCAAAGGCTAATAGGCTTGTTTCATCTAGCGTGCTACTTTCATGGCGAATGACGCTCGCCACGACCAAGTTCTTATCTGGCCCGATCTCTTCTTCGAGAGCGACACAATCAGCGACGTCGGGGTGGGTTTTCAATACCCGTTCAATCTCGTGGGGTGAAATACGAAAGCCAAAGCTGTTGATGATGTCGTCACGTCGACCGAGGAACCAAACATAGCCTTCTTCGTCTCGTTTGGCGTAGTCGCCGGTGAGAAAATAGCCGCCTTTGCGTGTGGCTTGTGTGGTGTCCGGCAGTTGCCAGTATTCAATGAACAGTCCTAAGTCTTGCTCGTCGATACAAAGCATGCCTTCTTCACCGTCTTTGACTGGCTCTAAGTTCTCATCGAGTAGATGTATTTTATGCCCGGTCTGAGGGCAACCCGCAGAGCCCGGGCGAATGGGGCGAGCAGGGTGATGCGATAAATAATAAGAACATTCAGACATGCCGATAGCTTCGTAAATATCCTGATTAAAGCGGTCTTGCCATAACCCAAGCATTTCATCTGAAAGATGCTCGCCTGCACACATACAGTGGCGAAGTGTCGGTACATCTTTAGCTGAAAATTCAGTTTTCTGAATGATCTGGCGATAAATGGTTGGTACACCGATAAAGATTGTGCATTGGTGCTTGGCGATCAGCTTCGGCCAGGTTTCTGCCGTGGCATCGCCGTTATAAACAACGACGGTTTTGCCTAGCAGCATCGGGTCCATCATGGCGGTGCCGAGTACGTAGGTCCAGTTGAACTTACCCGAATGCAGAATGCGGTCAGTTTTATCGCTTTGGTAATCAAACCAATGGTAGGCCGCGGGTAAGCGACCCAGCAAAGCCCTGTGAGCATGCAATACGCCTTTTGGATAACCCGTGGTGCCAGAGGTGTAGACTAAGTAGGCCGGGTCGTTATAGCAGGTATTGACTGCGATTTCGTCATCGGATGAACTTGCTAGTAAGTTTGCAAAGCTTTGAAACTTAATCTTGCTACTTGTGCTGGCGGTCTCGGCGAGTTCGTCGATAATCAAAACATGAGCCAACTCTGACTCTTCTAGTGTATCCAGGTGTAGCTTCTCGGCCAGCGCAGCGGTGGTGATCAGCACTTTGGCACCAGAGTCCTTCGCCAGGTAATCAATCTCGTCGCCGCTAAGCAGAATAGAGCTGGGCACCGCAATACCGCCAAGCTTAACTGTGCCATAAAAGGCAATCGGGAACTCGATAACATTCGGTAGCCAAAGCATGACCCTGTCACCCTTTATCAAGCCCAATTCACTTAACCGTGCAGCACATTGGTTGGATGCCTTATCGAGTTGCTGATAAGAATAAGCTTGATGTAATTCGTTACTCTCATCGCCATGGTCAACGATGAGCGCGGTAGACTGCATATCAAAGTTGGGAATTTGAGGGCGCGTGCACGCAAGGCCTATATTGAAGTCTTTCGACAGGTCCAGATCATTGATTGTCTCGGGCTTGATAGGCGCTTGCATGTTTCGCTGTTCTCTTTGTGGAATGAGTGCTTAGTGTGAAAGGTCTAAAATAATTTTGCCGATATGGGCATTGCTTTCCATTAGAGTATGCGCCTCAACAACATCTTCGAGTGCGAAGGTTTTGGCGATCACAGGCTTAATGGTTTTGTTCTCTAGCAGCGGCCAGACTTTTTCTTTTAGCTGTTGCGCAATTGCGGCCTTAGCGTCCAAAGATTGAGGACGTAGCGTCGAGCCGGTCAGCGTTAAACGCTTTAGCATCACGGGCAAGAAGTTTACCTTGTTGATCGGGCCTTGAAGATAAGCAATATTGATAATACGGCCTTCAATCGCGGCGAGGAAGAGGTTCTTCTGAATATACTCACCGCCAACCATATCAAGAATTACGTCGATGCCTTTGCCGTCATTGTGGTCTTTGATAGTGGGCAGGTAGTCTTGTTCGTTGTAGTTCACTGCAAGCTCTGCACCCAGCGCTTCACAGGCTTTTGCTTTCTCATCGCTGCCTGCGGTGGCATAGACTTTTGCGCCCATCGCTTTGGCTAGTTGAATCGCCGTGGTACCGATGCCGCTGGTACCGCCATGAATAAGAAAGGTCTCGCCCGCTTTCAGCTGACCGCGATCAAACACGTTTGACCACACTGTAAAGAAGGTTTCTGGCAAGGCTGCTGCTTCCACCATTGAGTAGCCTTCAGGAACGGGTAGACATTGGCTTTCTGGTACATTTACATACTCGGCATAGCCACCACCGTTGGTGAGTGCACAAATCTTATCGCCTTGTTTTAAGGTAGTAACGGCAGAACCGACTTCGACCACTTCACCGGCTACTTCCAAACCCAATATGGGTGACGCATCTTTTGGGGCCGGGTAGTTGCCTTGTCGCTGAATCACGTCAGGGCGATTAACGCCGGCTGCTGCTACCTTCACCAGTACTTCATTTTCTTGAATGCCAGGGCGTTCGCCTTCAGCAACTTGCATGACATCAGGTGCGCCGAAGTTTGGGGTGTCGATATATTTCATTTTGGCTCTCTTGTTCGTGGCGAATTCGTATGAGTAGGCAAGCAATTTAAAGGGCTACCGGGTTAGGGTCAAGTTTATCAACTGTGTTCCGTGGTGATCCCATTGACATCAAACTGACACCAAAGCGTCACATTTGCTTCACACTGAATTACTATCCTGCCTAAAAACACAGGAGTCTAGGTATGGGTTTTCAGAGCTTGTTGGTTAACAAGGCAGTAGATAGTGAGAAAACAAACGGTACACTTCAACCTGCTGTCGAGCGCATGTCTAGCAATGATGGCCTTGCCGATAAAAACGGTGGGATTCCCGAGATATTACGAGCACCGCTTAGCTCACTATCTCGTTCACGAAAAACCTTAGACTCTTTCCTGCGAGATCATCCTCACCTTAAAGGTGTTGAGTTTGTCGAGCAGATTCTTCAGCACTTTGAGTTTTCCTTTCAGACGCCTTGGAATGAGAAAGAACGAATTCCGACTGAAGGCCGCTTGGTGATTATCGCCAATCATCCTTTAGGTACTCTGGATGCAGCGGCGGTATTCAAGTTGGTAAGTGATGTAAGGTCAGACGTGCGTGTTGTGGTCGATGAAGGCGTTCATGAGTTAGATGCGCTTGCGCCGATTACTTTGGCTTGTCAGCCTTACTCCGAGAATACGGCTAAAACACGTAATGTCGCTTTGAAAGAACACCTGGAGCGAGAAGGTGTGCTGATCTTTTTCCCCAGTGAAGAATTATCCCGTATTCGCCCGAGTGGGGTGACGGATACCAAGTGGCGTCGTGACTTTCTTGATATAGCTTTAGAAATGAATGCGCCGGTGTTGCCTTTGTATATTGATGCAGCAAACTCTGCTCTGTTTTACGGTGTGTCTGCGATCTATAAGCCGCTTTCTACCATGATGCTTGTGCCTGAAATGTATAAGCAAACACGCAAGACGGTTGCGATCCGTGTCGGTAAGCTTGTCATTCATGAGACCTATGCCAAGAGTGGTTTGCCAGTTAAGACTCAGGTCAAACTGTTCAAAAAACACCTCTATAAAGTGGGTAAGGGTAAAAAGGGGATATGGCAAACCCAGTCACCGGTTGCTCACCCTGAATCACGTCAAATACTTAAGCAGCTTATTGCTTCTCAAAACCGATTGGGTGAGACCAGTGATAATAAACAGATCTTTCTCTATAAGAACGAAGGAAGCTGCGCGGTATTGAGAGAGATTGGCCGCTTAAGGGAAATTGCCTTTCGCGCAGTGGGCGAGGGAACAGGTGAGCGGCGTGATATTGACCACTATGACTCGTCCTATAGTCAATTGGTCTTATGGGATGAAAATGAGTTGGAGATTGTCGGTGCCTATCGCCTGGGCAATGCCAAAGACATTATCGAACAGCAGGGTATTCAGGGCTTATACAGCGCCAGCCTTTTTGATTATGACGAGTCAATGCTTCCTCTACTAAAGCAAGGGGCGGAACTTGGGCGAAGTTTTGTTCAGCCTAAGTATTGGGGCAAACGAAGTTTGGATTACCTTTGGTATGGCATCGGTTCTTACTTAAGCAAGAACCCTGATGTGAAATACTTATATGGTCCGGTCAGTATCTCGAACGACCTGCCTAAAGCAGCAAAAGATTTATTAGTTTACTTCTTCACTCTTTATTTTGGCAGCTTTGACGAGACGGAATCTCGGCCTAAGGCTGTATCGAAGCACCCCTATTTGCTCTCAAACGATCTGCTTGATGCCTTGAGCCAGAATTTTTCAGGTACGGATTATAAAGAAGACTTTATGATTCTTAAGAACATCTTGTCGAATATGGGCTGTAGCGTGCCGACTTTGTACAAGCAGTATAGCGACCTATGTGAACCGGGTGGCCTAAAGTTCTTGGGCTTTGGTGTTGACCCTGACTTTGGTGATTGTATCGACGGTTTAGTGATGGTCGATGTCAGTAAGATCAAGGAAAAGAAGCGTAAGCGCTATATCCCTGAAGTTATTGAACAACAGGAAGATAAATAATGCGTGCGGCCTGGCAAGCATTGAATGTGATGTGGACATTGCATGGTGAGCAGGCGTCGGGCGAGAAGTCTGCCCGTAGCGAACTGCTTTATCTTGAGGGGAGTGATATTGATAGCAGCTGCGTCAGTGTTGATGTCTATGAACCGCATATAAAACCGAAGGGATGCATTGCGTTCTTTCACGGCATGTCTCCTTTTGGAAAAGACGATTCTCGTATCGTTACACTTTGTCAGTCGCTATGTCATGTCGGCTTTAGAGTGGTTTCTCCTGATGTTCAGTCAATCAAAACTTTGAAGATTGATCCTCGGCAGATCGACTTGGTTGCAGATATATTAAGTGCGTTGGTGGATCAGTCGCACTTATGTTCTTCGGGTAGGCTGAGTGTTCTTGCGCCGTCTTTTTCCGGTGCCATATGTTTGGCTGCTGCAGCGGATGAACGTGTTAAAGACCGAATCATCTCGGTGTGTGCCATTGGTGCATTTACGGAAGTTGATTCGGTGATGAACTACTTGCTGACCGATACCGATGCAGACCCCTATGGGCGTTATATTGTACTGAAGAAAATTATCCCAATGGTGATGGAGGCGAAGGTCAATGAGAATTGCCTGGCTTTACAACAAGCCTTGGATGCAGCGATTCAGGACAATATTAATGAAACGACCCTGCTTGATATAGAAAACAAGCCGGAGCCGGGTAGTAATATTACTTTAGGGCAATGCATCGACCAATTAAGCCAGAGTGAAGCGAGTCTGGTGCATCGTGTTTTGAGCGACTCACAGTACCGGGAACTACTTTTTTCGAAAGCGAAAACGCCTCTATCAGAAGAATTAGAGGCTCTGGATATTGTCTCTCGCTTAGATGATTTGAGTGCCAAGGTTTTTCTGCTGCATGGCGCGGCAGACAATGTCATTCCCTGCGGGCAGTCAGAGCTCTTATACCGCAAACTACGCGAGATGAAAAAAGACGTTGATTTAGTGGTCACTCCTTTTATTAGCCATGGTGATACATGCTTTAGCTTAAGGCAGGTATTTGATGTCTGGCGTATCGTCAAAGGCTTTTCATTCTTTTTTGAAGACCACCATGCTTACACGAGATAGACAATCTTGAGAGAGTACGGCTTATACGGATATATTGATGAATAAAAATAAAATAAAAAAACGGCTGCCTGAGCTTTGGCAGTTAGAGCAGATTATTTCCCACACTAAGCACCCTCTGGTTGTTAATACCGAAGCGAATATTGATTTAGCCGGTCATCAGCTGCCACTGTATAGCATTGAAATGACACCTTATCGCCCGGGGCTGCCGACCGTTATTATTTCGGCGGGTGTTCATGGGATCGAGCGTATCGGTACACAAGTTTTGCTGTCGTACCTAGAGATGCTGCTGTCGCGAATGTCTTGGGATGTGGTGGTCGCCAAACAATTAGAAGCAATGAACTTAGTGTTTTTGCCGATAGTTAATCCTGGCGGGATGTATCTCAATACACGTGCTAATCCCAATGGTGTGGATTTAATGCGTAACTCTCCGATGGAAGCAGAGAGCGAGGCCCTGTTATTTGGTGGCGGACAAAGAATATCGCCACACCTGCCTTGGTATTGTGGCAAGGTCGAGGAGCAAATGGAGCTTGAGAACCAGAAGCTGGTAGAGGTGGTCGAGCGTTATTCTGATCAATCGCCCTTTACCTTAACGCTAGACTGTCATTCGGGCTTTGGCTTCCACGATTACTTGTGGTTTCCCTATGCTTATCGCAAACGGCCTATTGCGGTACTCGACAAGATTTATGCGCTGAAATTATTGCTAGATCGAACTTACTCTCACCATCATTATATCTTTGAGCCTCAGTCATTGAGTTATATCACGCATGGAGATCTGTGGGATTACATCTACAAGCGACATAAGAATTCACATGAGAGTATGATGATTCCTTTGACGCTTGAGATGGGCTCATGGAATTGGATTAAGAAGCGTCCGACTCAACTATTCTCTAGGTCTGGTTTATTCAACCCGATGGTGCCGCATCGCCTGCAACGCGTTTTACGGCGGCATATTATGCTATTCGATTTTCTTTGCTCGGCAGCCATTGGCTATAAGAGCTGGATGCCCAAGAAAAAGCAGCAGGTACAGACCTTTCAAGCAGCTAAGCAGTTTTGGTATCGCTAATGGAAAAGTGGATGCTAATAAGGGGTTTGTCTCGCCAGAAATTGCATTGGGGTGAGTTTCCTGAGCACTTAAAAACACTGTCAGGCGCAGAGGTATTGTTTGAGGACTTGCCAGGTTTTGGTGAGCGACATCATGAATCTAGCCCGGGGACGATAGAAGAAATTGCTGAGAGTCTTGCGCCGAGGATTTTTGACTCAGCCAAGCTTGTTGACGGTAAGATCAATCTTGTAGGTATTTCCATGGGCGGAATGGTGGCGCTTGCCTTGGCTCAAATGCACCCTGAAAAAGTCGCTAGCCTGATACTGATAAATTCAAGCTTTAGACCCTATGCTCGCTTTTATCAGAGACTTCAACCTAAGGCCTATGCAGGCTTCCTAAAGGCCTGGTTTAACCCCGTTATGCGCTACAGTGAGCGTGAAATTTTGCGATTGTCGAGTAACATGAGAGATAGTGATGAGTGTTTGCTAGATGAGTGGTTAGACTTCAGACGTAAGCAGCCACCTAGCCGGAGAGCGGCAATCAAGCAAATTCTGGCGGCCAGTCGCTTTCAATGCGAATCACAAAAGCCCGTCGAACATATGCTGTTTATTGCGGCTAAACAAGACAGGATTGTTAGCTACCACTGCTCTGAAAATGCCGCCCAAGCATGGGGGGCAGATTATCGTTGTCATCACTATGCCGGGCATGACTTGGCTTTGGATGCACCACAGTGGTTAGCCGAGCAGATCGTTGAGTGGCGACAGAGTCTATAAAGAGCGGGGTGAGAAGTAAGCAAACCTGAATGATCAGGCTTGCTTACTTGAATCTAGGCACAGGTTCTATTTTATGAAGAGGACGTTGGAGTCCATATAAGGTGCCTCATCAGCATAATCGTTTAAACTAATGAAGCTAATTTTTTCGCTATCCTGTTCAGTAAAGAAGAACTTGTTACTGCCCAAAGCACGGTCGTAGACAATGGATATTGTGCCGTCACCTTGAAAACTCCAGGAAAATGAAAAAGACGAGCCATCATTTTCATCTCCGTTGGTAGCGCCCGTATTGTTAGCAAAGAACTCAATAGAGCAGAAAGGGCAGTCTTCATAGTAGAATTCTTTAGTGAGATCACTTAACGAAGGTTGAATTGCTTCTACTGCACAATGCCTGATATGACTGACATCGTCTTCAGGAAGTTGGAAGCAGTATTGGCCCTGTTCGATCGCAGACTCTCTAAAGGTAAGTGTTTCATCGGCAAGGTAAACAATTACCTCGTTATTTACCACTGCCCATGTACCGCTCGTTACGCTCGCTAAACGTGAATCGTTATCATCGTTTCCGGTGAATTCAAAGGTCATGTCAGAGAAAAAACTGAAGATAACATAGGTATCATCGCCAAGGTCGTCGATAAAAGCCTTGCCACAGAGGTCTGACTCGGAAATTGTGTCGGAGCTATTATCTGGCTCGGGGCAATCAGGCAGTGTTATATTTTTACTGTCAGAGCCACAAGCAGACAAAAATAAAATTAAAGTGATTAGTGCGAATAGTTTAGACGCAGTCATAGTGTCGTTTCTCAAAATTTGATTATAAAGAGGATTTATTTATAGCTTTCGCATAAGCACGAAAGCGTGAAGAGTTTTATCGACAGAACTAAATAGCTTTCTGTTGATCAGAAAGTTCAGTTGTCAGTATTGATTTTTGGGTAATTAAAATAGAATGTTCGTCATATTCAAAATCCTTTTAAATATTTGAAGTTTAAGGGCCGCATTTTTGCGTAGTAAGAACGCGAACTATACTGTGGAAATCGTGTTCTTAGCAATGACTTTTTGGAGAACTATCGGTGTACTTATCAAGCCCAGAAGACAATGAAGTTTTGTTTGAGTCAATCGCGCAAGATTTGATTCAAACCGGCTGCTCTATCAATGAAGGGGCGATCCCTCAGGCTTTGGCTGATGCTTTGGCGCAGGAAGTAAAAGGCTTAGCTTCAGAGAAATTCAAGAAAGCCGGAATAGGGCGTGAGCAAGACTTTGTGAGGAACGAGACGGTTCGCTCTGATGAAATCGCTTGGATCTCAGAAGAGACGGAGGCGGGTAAGGCTTGGCTTGAATGGGCGTCTCAATTGCAGTCTTATATGAACAGGCGCTTATACTTAGGCTTGTTTTCGTTCGAAAGTCATTTTGCGCATTACAGTGCGGGTGATTTTTATCAGCGCCACTTGGATGCCTTTAAGGGGCAGTCAAATCGAACACTCACTTTGGTCGCCTATTTTAATAAAGACTGGACGCAAGAGGATGGCGGTGAGTTAGTTGTATACAAGGATCAGGATGATCAAGAAGGGCAAAAAGTGCTTCCTAGCTTCGCGACACTGGTGGTCTTTCTTAGTGAAGAGTTTCCGCATGAAGTGCTGCCAGCTAAAAAGGATCGCTACTCGATTGCGGGTTGGTTTCGGGTGAATACTTCTTCGGCGGACCGGGTTGACCCGCCGGAGTAAAACGAAATGAGAGAAAAGTAAAGAAAGGGGACGGAGGGATTATTAATTGACCAGCAGACAAACTTCTCCGTAAACCCAAACTCTGATACTTTCAATGATTCTTAATCCATACGCAAAAAGGAGTTTGCGATGCCGAGAAGAAAAAGGATGTATTTGCCTGACGTGCCCTTTCATATTGTTCAGCGCGGGAATAATCGAGAAGCCTGTTTTTACTCACCTGAAGATTACCAATTTTACTTGCATGTTCTAGGCGAGGTACTGAGCCGTTACAATGTGGCGCTTCATAGTTATGTTTTGATGACCAATCATGTGCATTTACTTATGACAGCTTCAGAGCAAGATGGTATTTCTCAAGTGATGAAGGTGTTGGGTAGCCGTTATGCGCAGTACTTTAATAAGACGTACAAGCGCACAGGAACGTTATGGGAAGGTAGGCACAAATCAAGCCCTATTGATGGGGTGGCCTATTTGTTGAAATGTTATCGATATATCGAACTAAATCCGGTGACAGCGAAAATGGTTGAGCGGCCGGAAGAGTACAAATGGAGTAGCTATGGCTCAAATGCCTATGGTGATGAGCATGTTGTGACAACTCCGCATGAACTGTATCTTGAGTTAGGCAGTGATATAGAGCAAAGATGCTATCAATATCGTGAGTTATTTAAAGAAAGCTTGAGTGGCTCAGATGTGCACGGGATTCGGTTAGCAGAACACTATTGCCAACCGCTGGGTTCCGATAGGTTCAAGATCCAAGTTGCCGAGAAGACAGGGCAAAAGATTGGCCAGATGCGTAGAGGGAGACCAAAAAATGGCTAATAAATAATCCCTCCGTCCCCTTAAACATTACAATTATGTCGTTAATCCAAACCGCCAAGATGAATGGATTGGAAGCATACGCCTATCAGAAAGATGTGCTTAACCGATTACCGTCGCATAAGAATAATCGGCTGGATGAGTTATTGCCACATAACGGGAAGGCTGATCAATAGGTAATGCCCAGACGCTTACAAGGATCTTGTATAACTTAAAGATTAGGTGGCTCGTTTTCTATGATGTAATCAGATAATCTATATAGGGCTGTAATTTAGTATACCGTCACGTTGCGGTGATGGAGTTGGTAGGCTTAAGTTGTTGTTACAATGAACGAAGTGATAAGAAAGAGGAGGCTGAGTCGCTCGATGACAATAGGACCTTATAAAATGGTGAGAAATGTTTAATAAGTATGATATTGCGGCAGTGATACCTGTCAGACTTGGTAGTTCAAGAGTTTCGCAAAAGGCCCTTCTTGAGGTTGGTGAAGACAAAATTAGTCTGTTAGCGTGGAAAATAAGACAGCTTAAGAAAGTGCTGTCAAAAGATAGCATATACGTTAGTACTGAGGCTGATGTACTGATGGATATTGCTCGAGAAGAGGGTGTAAAAGTTCATCGTCGCGATCAGTTCCTTGCTGACGGACATAAAGCTACTTTTAGTGAGGTCATTGTTGGTGTCGTTAAAGATATACCGCACGAGCACATTGCTTGGGTGACATGTGTTGTTCCTTTGATGAGTCCTCAAGAGTATTTGCAGGGGTTTCGTGAGTACTATGATCATGTTATTCCAGAAACTTCAAGTTTCGATAGCTTGGTTTCTGTAAACTTGCTCAAGGAATATTTTTGGGATGATGAAAAACCAATCAATTATTCTGCAACAAAGAAACATACCATTAGCCAGGAGCTGCCTAATATTTATAGGGTAACGAATGGGCTGTATATGGCTCCTAAGTCATTGATGCTTGATAAAGAGTATCTTCTTGGTAAGAACCCTTTTAAGTCCTGTGTTTCCAAGATTGCGGGCATCGATATAGATGAATACGAAGACTATGAAATTGCTCGTGATTTAATGGGGATTTATCAGAGCAATGAGTCTAAAACTCAAAATGAGAGTGTTATATTTCTGGACTTTGATGGTGTAATCGTAGATTCGGCTAAAGAAGCATATGCTATGGCTATGCTTGCGACTAAAAAATCTCAGAAACTTTCTGACGTAGACTTGAATAGTGAGCATTGCAGGAGGTTTCTCGAACAGCGTTGTCATATTGGTCCCGCGTGGAATTACTATTATCTATTAAAGTGTTTGGACGAAGAGAAGGACGTCCAATTTCTAGATATGTTGCCAAATGAAGCAGGAGACGAAGCTAGGGTTTTCCAGGATAGATTTTTTGCTACGCGACAAGTTGTTAGAAATCATTTCTGGGATGAATGGCTTGATTTAAATCACTTTTATGAAGGTGCTAATGGCTTCATAGACTTAATAAATAACAATTCGAATGTTGTTGTTGTAACGACGAAGGATGCAGAAACTGTCAGTGCGCTTCTTGAAAAGTACGGTGTGTTGCGTGATGTCGAAATTTTTGATTCGAGGTCATATGACCAATTTGGCTGCAAGTCTTTGTTCATGGATGACTATATAAAACGAATGAATATCAAGAGGGCTCTTTTTATTGATGACTCATATTCTCATCTCGAAAAGTGTAATTGGGTTGAAAAGCTATCTACCATCCAAGCTAAGTGGGGTTATGTTTTTCCTGAGGTTTATGAGGATAATAAAAACGAGGTTCTTAATGCTGCAATGGAGATAATTGGTGGATAAAGATGGAATATCTAAAAAATAAAGTCGTCTGTGTGCTCGTTGTTAAGAATCTTGAAGGTTTGCAAAATAAAATTCGGGCATTAGTTGCTGATGGGTTTGATGTCTTTGAAGTAACTTTACGCACAGACGTAGCTCTCGATGCTATTCGTAGCATAAAGCGCGACTTTCCAAGTTTGAAGGTCGGGGCAGGTACTATATTGAATGTTGAGCAGCTAGATGAGTCGATTTGTGCGGGAGCCGATTTTGGGGTTTCTCCAGGGTTGAATGAACTAATAATTTCGAAATCTAAAGAGCGAAACTTTGACTTTATTCCTGGGGTCGCAACACCCACGGAGATTGAGAGAGCTATTGCCTTGGGTCTCTGTTTGGTAAAGTTATTTCCAGCAAAGCTCTTAGGCGGTGTTGAATATATTCAGGCAATTTCGGGGCCTTATCGTAATATGTACTTCATGCCGACAGGTGGGGTGAATGAGTCCACTGCGAAAGATTACTTGGATTTAGATAATGTTCTTTGTGTCGGAGGGTCATGGATGTTCTAAAAGGGTCTGGTGTGTCGTTATTAAGTGAACGTTTTGCACAGCTTGATTTATCCGACTGAATCAAGATCAATCGTATCAACGTTCGCTACTCTGAATATAGTACTAATACTATCAAGGGCCTGTGGATAGATATTGGCGCCAACAGATATAGAGTCTATTCGATCACCAAAAATCAGTTTTGCAGTGAGTAAAACTGTGCTGCAGCATGATATCAGAACGTCATACTCATTTTGTTCCAAATACTGTTCTAAACAAACGTAATCGTGTTCAATTTTTTTATAGTTTTCCTTGAATAGGCAGTCGTATTCGTCCCTTGGGTGGGCAATATAATGTATTTCAGTCACGCCCAATGAGCTTAACTTATTCTCTATTTCATTCGAAATACGGTGTTCAACTTCCTTTGGCGTTTTACTATTTTTTAGAAGGCACTGACCTACAACCAATGCTTTTCTAGCCCCTATTCGATCCGATTCAGAAGTTTTGTCAGGCAAGGAAATGTATTTCACTTTCGACTTAGGGTAAGGGCTTTCTAGCCCAGAAAAACTATAGGCAGTGCTTACGATGGGAGTATCTGTGCCTATTCGTTCCCCTTCTATAGGATATATGCGTAGTCCAGTGACTCCATAGCTTATGCGCGATGGCCATTTTTTCTTCGCTCTATATTCCCACTTTACGGATGCGTCTTCAGGTGAATAGTTTATCGTACCTTCAGGCACGATTCGAACTTCTATGTTATGACTTTTATTGAGCGTTCCAATGATGACGTTCGTATAAATTAGATCGAGCCGGTTAATGTAAAAAATATTCTTATCGTTTAAGTGCTTTTTGATTTTACTAATGTTTTTATGAAGAGCACGGGCTCTTCGGAAGATACCTCTTGATTTAGTTTCCAGAGGAATTACTTTACTTTTACGTTGCTTGAGGTAGTGGGAAGCTTTCTTGTTAAAACTAAAGAATATGGGGCGATGGATTTTTTCTGTTTCAATAATTTTTAGTGACGCAAAGCATTGAAGTTCAGTGTCAATCAGAAATATATGGCTTGTCATTACGTGTTACCAGCCCGGGAAAGTATTCTAAAGTGTTTAACAAGGTAAGGCCTAGTAATAAGGTACTTCTAAGAAGGGAACCTATGTTTGCCTTTAATCGATTGGTTAAGTAAGTAGATGTTATTTATGCTACCTGTTTAATGCAAGTCGATTATATCAGAAAGTTAAACGGGTCACTCAACTGAGTAAAACGAAAAGAGAGAAAAGAGGGGTAGTACCAAAAGGCCTGTATTTAGTGCTACCCGCTAAGCAAGTTTTGAGTTAGTCTATATCTGCTCAGATTGAAGGGCAATAACAAAAAAAATAGAATAACTTTACCATATTTGAGAAGGTTGCTTAGGCTATGAATTACTCTCTTGATGAAATGGCTGTGTTTGTAGCGGTTGTCGATAGTGGCAACTTCTCCAGTGCTGCGAAGAAAAGTGGTATTCCTGTTTCTACTATTAGTCGAAGAATTTCTGATCTGGAAACACGCTTAAATGTACAGTTACTGTATCGTACCACCCGGCAGCAAAAGCTGACTGATATCGGCGCAGTGTATTATGAACACTGCAGTCGCATGCTTCAGGAGGCTGAAACAGCAGAGTTAGCTGTTCAGAACTTACAAGCCAAGCCTTCAGGAATATTAAGAGTGACTTCGCCTTACGCCTATGAAGACCCATTTATGTCTGAACTGATGGCGAGCTTTATGGAGAAGTACCCCGAGGTTAAGCTTCAGAACCTGGTTAATCAGCGTAAAGTAGACCTGATTGAAGAGAAGATCGATTGTGCGATCATTGCTGGTCATTTGGATGATTCCAGTCTTGTCAGGCGTGGTTTGGGCTCGGCTGTCGTTGTTTACTGTTGTAGTCCTGCCTACATTAAGAAGTACGGTTACCCTGACAGTATTGATGACTTAGGTGGCCATAAATTAGTTCAGCTGGAAATCCCTGAATGGCTTAACCCTGAGCCGGATATACTGGTTGATTTGGTGGAAACACGTCTTGCCACCAATGATATGTTTATGTCTCGTCAGGCTGCCGTCGATGGTTTGGGAATCACCCGTTTACCTCGTGTTCATATCGCCAATGCGCTGGAAAAGGGTGAGCTGGTTGAAGTGCTCCCAGAGTATAACTTTGACTTACCTTTAAGCATCTTGTTCCCAAGCAATAAGCAGTTTACCACCAAACTGCGTGCGTTTATTGATCATATGGTTGAGTTTTCAGCCAAACATGCCAAGTGGGATTTTGGATAATCCCTATTGGCTAGTCAATTTTGAGTTGTGCATGATCCAGTACAATTCCGGCACCTGTTAAGCTTAAGTGATCGTCATCGAAATATAGTGCTTGGCCATCCCTTACTGTCGGACAGTATTCTTCAGAGCATATTGCTTCGAGAGGCTTAATTGCTTTCAGGTTATCACCAAATGGCAAGCTATCTAGTTTCTCAAGGATAAACGCATGACGCTTCATGTATGCATCCACTGTCGTGGTTTTATCCTTGTCATAGGTATAATCATCAACAAAGAGGTAGTTCGGGGTCAGTATCGTCGCGATATGATCTGGTAATTCTGGTATCGGATAGACTACGTAGACCATTTTACCTGCTTTTAATAAGCGACTGATAATCTCATCTAGGCTTTGCCAGTACATTTCCCAAACTTCTTCGTGCGTTTCTTTTCGGAAAGGTTCTCTCAGCCAATTATTGATATCTGGTTTAGATAAAAAACCTGTATATCGGTAGCCTACGATTACATTCTTAATGCTTTGTTCTTGTTCTAAGTAAGCTAGTGTTTCATTTGTCCAATTATGGCAGCCACCTCGTTTGACATTATAGTTCAGCGCGGGTTGGCAGCCACTAAACGACAAGTGACGGTTGCCTTGCTTATGAGGCTCGAGCTTCTTTGCTAAGGCATAAGCAAGTTCTACGGTGTGACTATCTCCAAAAGTAGCCCAGGTGACATTGTCGTTGAAGTAATGACACGATTCTTCCGGGCGCAGGTAGTCTTTCCCTTTGGTGTGGCACTGTTTTCTCTTAGGGTTATGTTCAATCGTTGCATCATATTCGGTGCTAAAACGAAATTGCATGCCGTCAGTTGCGAGTATGAATCCAAAGCCTAATATAGCAATACCTATCCAACGTTTAGCAACCTGGATCATATCCTTGTTTTTGAACTTAGGGCTTCTTCTAAACGGGGTTTCGACATAGCGGTAACTTAGAAAAGCCAGTACGAAGGTTAAAAGTACTGCCAGGATGAATAGTGCTTCAGAAGGTTCGCCTGAGCTCTTCATCCGCAAGAACGCGAACAATGGCTGATGCCATAAATAGAGAGAATAGGAGATGAGTCCTACGGCTACAATTGGCTTTAGAGAGAGTAATTTGCCAGCTAGAGTTTGGCGATCAGCAAATATAATGATTAGGCTGGCACCTATAACGGGTAGCAAAGTATAAAAGCTAGGAAATGGCGTGTCAGCATCAAAGCAAAAGAATGAAGCGATAACCATTGTGAGACCAGTCAAAGACGCTATCTGCCTGACGGGTCTCGTATATGAAATCTGATCAAATTTGTATATGGAAATAATTGAGCCAAACAATAGCTCCCAAGCACGAGAGGAAATTAAATAGAAATTTGCTGCGGAGTCTCCTTTGAAGGCCATATATTGCGATAACAGTAAAGAGGCGAGCGTGAGAGCGATAACGATTGCAGAGAGTGACTTACCTTTACGGAAGGCATATAAGGCTAACAAAGGAAAGAGTACATAATACTGTTCTTCTACTGCAAGGCTCCAGGTATGTAACAGTGGTTTTTGCTCTGCTGCCGTAGAAAAATAATCACTAACGCTATAAAAATGGAAGTTAGAGATGAAGCTGATAACCGTTAGCCCGCTATTGGCATAAGATTTAAAAAGCTCTGAAGGCATCACGACAACGGCAATAAGCGTTGTTACAGTCAGCATGCTAAATAAAGCGGGTAAGATTCTACGTGCGCGACGCTCATAGAAGTTTCTGATCGTAAAAGTACCTGCGTTCAGCTCATCCAGAATGATACGGGTAATCAAATAACCGCTGATAACAAAAAAGATATCGACGCCAGCATAGCCACCGCTAAAACCAAATAGTCCAGCGTGGAAAAGAATGACTGGTAGCACTGCTATGGCTCGTAAACCGTCAACTTCACTTCTATAAAGCATTATGAATCCTGGATCTGATAGGTATTTCAATAAATGGCGGCGATACTAACATACAAAAAAATATGTGGACAAGTTTGGGGCTTGTGTTGTCTTCCTTCACCGTTTATGGGATTGAGTATGTCTTAATAATAGGAACCATTTTATTGCTCTTATGGTAATATCCTTGGCTACGATACTTTCTCTGGGAAACGTCTTGATGCAACAAACCAAAACTTATCCGCCACTTCGTTATGATTCATATTTGATCCAACTATTTCGGTGGTTTGTTAAGCCTTTGTTACCCGTGTCGTGGTTTCGCGACCCCATTCCTGAAACCGAAACTCGGTCAGCTGTTTCAGGTGAGTTTGATCTGGAAATCGTAAGTCATTGCTGGAACTACTCTAATACCTTGAGCTATCAGTTAAGTTCATACGTCAACTACCCACCCAGTAAGTTACGTTTAACCGCAACCGTGTTTTATGCTGAGGAAGATAAAGGTACCAAAGCTGTTTTAGATTACTTTTCTAAGCTAGAGGTGCCAAATGTTACTTGGAATTTTCAGCCGCTAAGTAAGGGAAAACTATTTCGCCGCGGAATTGGTCGAAACATGGCGGCTCGTTCGACTAAAGCTGACTGGTTGTGGTTTACCGACTGCGATATTATTTTCCATAAGAATTGCCTCGATTCTTTGGCTGAAGCACTTCAAGGTAAGAAAGATATTTTGTATTACCCGCGCTCCGAGAAAACAACTGACATGTTGAAAGATGACGACCCGATGTTGCGTAAAGATGCCGAGCCTCAATTAGTTGATATTGAAACCGCGAACTTTAGCTCTCATACTCGTGATAAAGCAAAAGGCGCTTTTCAGATTGTACATGGTGATGTAGCTCGGGCGATTGGCTATTGTGAAAAAATAAGAATCTTCCAGACCGAAACGCTAACCTGGCGTAAAACTTATGAAGATACAGCGTTCAAATGGCTGATTAAGTCGGAAGGAACCCCTCTAGATATTGATGGTGTCTTTCAAATTCGTCATGTGACGAAAGGGCGTTATGCGCAGGATTCCAATATATCTAAAGTGCGTAGCAAGATCAGACACATGCAAGAATAGCCGGTGCTGACGACGCGATGAAAAACTACTATTTCATATCCTCTCCTTTACACTTTTTTATTGCCTCTAACTTAGCAATTGAAAATCAAGGACAAGAAAACATAGCTGTAATTGTTTCAAAAAACCTGGATTTGGCCAAATCCTTCACTCTAGCGATTGAGCAAGTAAAGGGATTGTTTCAAGAAACCGTTTCTTTAGCGAATGATAAAGGTCTCGGAAAGATACAGCATCGTCGGGAGGTCATGAAACGGATTGATGTTTTGTTTGCTTC
>NZ_LWFZ01000166.1:0-684 GCF_001635225.1 Oleiphilus sp. HI0086 | reverse complement strand
GGGTGCTGAACTAATGCAAACCGGCACATCTGCAGAGAAGAAAATGGCTTTTCTGGAGTCGGAGGTTCGAAAGCTGTGGGGTGTGTCTTATGATAGGAATCGTAAAACTATTCAAGGTCATGAAAAGAAAATAGAAGCGCTAACGAAAAAGCTTGCCGAGAGTCAAAAATCTTTAGCTACTCATGAGGTTTCATTATCAGCATTGAAAGCGGACTCTGATAAAGGGATGTCAGTATTAGATGGTCGTATAGCTTCGTTGTCAGGGGAGTTGTCAATTACTCGAGCTGAACGAGAAGAGTTTTTGACGCAGTTTAATGAAAAATTGAGCACTTTCGATTCGAGTACTCAAGAGTTTGAAAAACGTATTGCTGCGCTACAGGCTCGTATGAGTGATAGCGCCAAAGTTCAATTAGAAAACCAGGAAAGCTTGCTGTCGATAGATGAAAGTCGCCGCCAGCTTATAAAAAGAGTCATTGATTTGGAGGCGAGCTTGGGTAAATTGTCTTCTTCTAGTGCAAATCCCGGGGTGAGATAGTCTTTACAGGTATTCGGATTCTCGATGACATGCGGTAGATCGCAAAAATTAGATTAACTAGCTGTTAAACTGTCCGCCTGATTGTGATGGGTAGCTAGTCTTGCTGCTCGAATAAATATAAAGCTGTACATCTATAGGAAACGATACAT
>NZ_LWFZ01000165.1:0-746 GCF_001635225.1 Oleiphilus sp. HI0086 | reverse complement strand
AAGCTATAGATGATTACTACGCTGCTTTTTGGTTAGCGGAGCAGTCTGTAGAGAGTGTGCGATGAGCTCTGAAGATATCGATAAGAAGCACTCTATTCATGGAGGGCGTGAATTCGATCAGGACGAGAATGTCAGCTCATCTGATGCTATGGATGAATACTTCTTTGATATGCTTGGCTCAGTTGCCGATCAGCAACCTTTAAAAGACTTAGATACAATACACAAAAACAAGCTTAGTGACGCGGAATTACACTCTCTAGACTCCGTGAATGTAATGCATACAAGGTCTAAAGAGCCACTTGAAGGCAGAGTAGGATCCAAGTTAAAGCCTAAGGTTATTGCAAAAGCAAATTTTGCAAAAGTGAAGCCGGCTAAGCCTCAATTTGCTGAGCCTGAAAGATCAAAAATTTCACCTCTGATTATACCTGCTGCATTTCCAAAGCTTGCGCCGGTTAAAACCAAGCCGAGTGTTAAAGAGTCATCTGAGCAGAACCTTAAAGTAAAGCAAAAGCTTGAAGTTAAGACCGAGCAAAAGACTGAACAAAAGCTTCAGACTAAGCTAGATAGAAAGACGGCCTTAGCGATTCTGGAGAAGAAAAAGTCAAAGTTGAGCGCGGCTCAGCTTTCCCGCTTGGAAGCGAAGCTTGGTCTTAAAGCCGAGCCCGAGCTTAAAACAAAGGTTAAGCAAGAAGTACTTGTTGAAACTGTCGACAAGCCAAAGGTATCCGTTTCTGCACCTGCACCCC
>NZ_LWFZ01000164.1:0-740 GCF_001635225.1 Oleiphilus sp. HI0086 | reverse complement strand
ACCAGTAGATAAAATGGTAGATAACGCAAACATGAAAGTAGAGAGCATGTAAAAGAGCATATTTACTGCTGGATCACCACATACTAATGCCCAAGCCATAACGGTTGTGAACAAATTAGTATAGCTAGCAATCGCAGCTACGGTGAAACCATATGGACTATGAAGAAGCCCCATTGCTGTGTGCCATCCACCTGCAAACAGAGAAACCCAAGAGACAGCATCTGAAAAGTTAGCTAGATTCTGTACAGCGGAACCACTAGCTCCACCAGATATCTTATAAGCACCAACACCGTATTCGGTATCGATGATCGAATAACCCGATCCATGCCATCCATTAACAGTAATAGGTGACTCATGAACCGTTACTTCAAGCCCTTGAAGCAAAGCAGCTTGAATCTCCGACCTAGCCCCCTCATCAATCGCAATGAAGTTCAGCTGTGATGCGTTAGCTGAAGTTAACGTATAGATCTTTTGTCCTTGTGCCATTGCTATCGCGAGTGCTTTGGCTGTCGAGACACCTTCAGCCTGCTCTGTATCGGTTGAAAATAACTGTTCGGGAATCTGGTGCTCGTAGGCACTGTTTCGCATACCTGATGCTCGGTTAAAGGCTACCCAGCCTTCATAACAATTCTTCTTTTCTTCAACGTTGTTGTTCAAACGGTCGATATCCATCACAACACCGGTGAAGTTTACTTGATTCGGTGTACCATTTATCAAATAGCTTACTTCCATCTGTGTAC
>NZ_LWFZ01000163.1:0-841 GCF_001635225.1 Oleiphilus sp. HI0086 | reverse complement strand
ACGCTTTTAGTTCTTGGATGCGCTGACTGTCAATTGCACTTTTTGCAACGTAATACAGTAAATTCTTTAGTAAGTCCGTCGGTAAAGGCTTCGCTAGAATGGTCTGCGGTTCATCGATCATCAGTTTTATTTGGTGATCGAGCTCACGCAAGAGTTGCTTTGTTGCAGAGCTGATACCTTCTTCATCGCCTCGAATAGCATCGAGGAAACCAACGGCTACCCACCAGATTTTTCCAATGGGTGTTCCCTGGCAAAATTTCTCGAGACGAGATACGACTTTATAAAGGTAGGAAAAGTTTTCAGCAAGATCCTGATTTCTAATGACGCCAGCAAGAGAGAACTGAAACATCTGTCGAAGTTTACGCAAGTTGGCAATAACTTGTTCGTCCTGCATACGCTGATTGTGCGCAATGTCGGGTGTTATCGCCGCCGCAGATAAGTCAGGCGTAAATAAGGAGGTGTCAGATAATAAAGGCTGGCCCTGCAGAGCACGAAGATCATTTAATATTGGAAGCAGTACCACAGGCAAGTCACGCTGCCCTTTTTGTATATGCTCCAGATAGTTCTCAAGTTGCAGCAAAGAGTCCATTAAGACTTCTAGAGCTTCCTGTACACTGGCGACCTTGTCTTCAATCAATGCCTGGCATAGTTTCTCCATTTCTTCGGCGAGTAAAGCAGCGCCGTAGAACTCTACCATTTGAAGCGTACCGTGAACTTGATGAATATAATTCAAGCAGAAGGTAATTTGAGGCGTGTCTTCTTTGTTCTCGACATAAGCCTCCAACGCTATTTGAGCTTGGGACAATGTTTGTTTAATTTCGCCTTTAACCCAGTCTAAGGC
>NZ_LWFZ01000162.1:0-556 GCF_001635225.1 Oleiphilus sp. HI0086 | reverse complement strand
AGGTTGAAATTCGTTGGTTGCAAACCTTGGCAGCCCACCCTCAAATTGAAGAATTAAAAGCCTTCTCTGCTGACGCCAACAAGTTCCTAGACGATATCGTAAGTAACTTCTCTGTAGAAGACGCAGAGCGCGTTAAAGAAATTGAACGCACTACAAATCACGACGTAAAAGCAGTTGAATATCTCCTAAAAGAAAAGTTCTCTGCAGCAAAAGGCGACTTCCCTGAATTAGAAGCCGATTCCGAGTTCGTTCACTTTGCTTGTACTTCGGAAGACATCAACAACCTATCTCACGGTTTAATGCTTACTAATGGCATGCAGAAGAGTGTTTTACCGTCAATGAAAGAAGTTGTAAACAAAATGGAAGAACTGGCACTTGAGTACGCTGAAATCCCGATGCTTTCACGTACCCACGGTCAAACAGCCTCGCCTTCTACAATGGGTAAAGAATTTGCAAATGTTGTTGCTCGTTTACGCCGCCAGTTGGCTCAAATCGAGAAAGTTGAAATCCTGGGCAAAATTAATGGCGCTGTAGGTAACTACAATGCTCACCTATC
>NZ_LWFZ01000161.1:0-1120 GCF_001635225.1 Oleiphilus sp. HI0086 | reverse complement strand
AATTGGTCGGAGCGTTTTGTCGATGATGGCGATAAAACGCTTGTTGTTGAACATGGCTGGCTACCGAGATCGTCTTATCAAATCTCTCCTCATGGGGCCAATGCACGCAGCCACACTCAGTTTGACTCTGGCGTTGATTATGTTGAGCGCATAGGTCGACGCGATTTAGAGCACTGCAAAGCTCGCGCTCAACACTTCTTGAGGCCTAAAAAGGTTGATATCGCAGGCCTTACTCAAAAGCCTTTTTGTTTATTGCCACTCCAAGGAGGAGAGGACTATAACCTGAAGTTTTCTGATTCTGGTTTTGAGAGCTTGTATGGGCAGAAGGGCGCCAACGATTTATTGGCTCAGGCGCTAATTGATCGGAGTTATGCGGAAGCGCAAGGTGTGAACATTATCGTGACTGAGCATCCTGCTAAAAAATGCCGCTTATCTAATGCTCCGACGTTACCAAAGGGTGTGACATTTATCGAGGCTAAGAAAGGTATCCGTAGTATTGATTTAGCCGCGCATAAAAATTGTGTTGGGGTCGTATCGGTTAACTCTAACTTGGTTCATGAGGCAATGGTCTTAGGCAAGCCTGTTTGTTCTTATGGGCGTTTGATGTACAAGAGTGATGATAAGCCAATGTTTTCGTCAATTGCAGATATGCTGACATGTGGCGAACAAGACCTCAGCCTGGCTGATCAGTATTTAGCGCTATTATTTTTAAGTCAGTGGGAACTCACTGACTTAATGGACCCTATAATTGTGCAGACTTTATTAAACAGCATGGGGAAGGTTTTCCCTTGGGAGTTACGTCGAGGTATTTAACATTGGCTAATGTAAAAGAATATTCTTTTTTACCAGCTTAAAGCTTTTGCCAAGAATCAAACCTCTAATAAGTCTAGATTCAACACCGCTAACTTTACAGCTTCGCGATACTAAGAGTAAAACGTACATTAGCTGGCTTCCCATAATATATAGATAACCTCCTATTTCCGGGTTGCTGGTATATACTGATACGTACTTATTTCGGGTGACAGATGATTAAGGGTATCTTGTATTGAATACTGGTTTCTGGCCGAGCTTTATTGCTCATATTAAATTTACTCTAGCTTTTCTTTTATTGGTTACTTCT
>NZ_LWFZ01000160.1:0-1153 GCF_001635225.1 Oleiphilus sp. HI0086 | reverse complement strand
TGCTGTTGGTATCGCATCAGCCATTGGTCGGAGACTTAGTGAGCCTATTGGTTGAAGGTAATACCTATCAACCTCATCCTTTTATCACGAGTGAGCTAGTAGTACTGGAGCTTGAGCTGATGGAAGCCGGCCTAGCTTATTTACACCAGGATCTTATCCCGCACTAATAATTCACAGGTCTCTTTGTTAGCCCGGTGTGCTCTTAAGCCGGGATCCATGAGGGTCAGAACGAGGTATCGACGTAGCTGGTTTCCTGGTAAAAACACCTCGGGAATGATGAGTTCGGGGAGATGTTCTACTCTGCCCTGAATTGCACCCATTTTATAGAGGAGCTCTATAGAGAATTATTATTCCTCTGTGCAGCAAAGCGCTCCGTGCCCTCTGTGGTTAAGGGGTTTAATCTTGAAATCAAAACCAAAAAACAAATCCACCACAGAGGACACAGAGCGGCAGGTGGCCTGCACGGAGAAAGCCAAAAGAAGGGTTCTTAAATGAATGACTCCAATTATTTAGACTAAGTCGCGCAGAATCTCTACAGCCCGGTTGATCACTCGCTTGGTGGTATAAAAGTGCGGGGAAAAACGAATACCTCCTCCCCGGTTTGCACAGATTACTTTACGTGACATAAGTGTTTGATATAGCTCAGTGCTGTCCTTCCCCTCAATGCGAAAGCAGATAATGCCACTTTGACGCGCTTGGTTTTTATTTTCAGGAGAAATGAAACAAAGGTCATCAATGGTTTGTAATTGTGCCTTCAGATAGTTCGTTCGTTCGCATATGGCTTGATGAATATTGTCGATGCCTATATCCAGCAGTAGCCCCAAACTGGCATTTAAAGCCTGTACCCCCAGCATGTTGGGGCTGCCACACTCAAAGCGTTTTGCGTCCTTTGCTGGCGTCCATTCGGGCGAGTCGTAGTTGCCGCGCTGTTCGATCATATGCCAACCGAATTGATTGATCTTCAGTGTTTCGATATGTATGCCTTTCACATAGAAAAGCGCTAAACCTTCGGCGGCCATCATCCACTTATGTCCATCGGCAACAATGAAATCAGCATCGATTAAGGTTTGATCGAAAGGTAATGCGCCCAGACTTTGTATGGCATCCACACAAAGGAGGCATTGTTCTGCTTTGCATAGCTGGCTAAGAGACG
>NZ_LWFZ01000159.1:0-1195 GCF_001635225.1 Oleiphilus sp. HI0086 | reverse complement strand
CCTCGCTATTGCTAAACCAACAACTCCAGCTCCGATCACCAGGCAATCCACATTAAACTGTTCCATCGCTATTTGCGCCTCACAATTCTTCTCTTAACTCCTTTAGCGAGCAGCTATGACCCTACATTAAACAAAAAAGGCCTACAAGACCGAAACTTCGACCCATGTAGACCCTCATACTATTGCTCTAAAGACTAGAGCTGACTTAACGCAATGCTTCTTTGGTCACCTGAGCCTCAAGCACTGCGACCACTCGCCTATTTTTAGCGCGCCCATCTTCAGTCTCGTTGTCTGCAATCGGCTGCTCCTCACCGAAGCCTTTTGCGGCAACTCGCTCTTCAGCGATGCCGAACTCGTCAACCAATACTCGCCTAACAGACTCAGCTCTACGTTGAGATAGCTTCAGATTGTACCGACGACTGCCTTGGTAATCCGTGTGTCCCTCCACCGTCAAAGTCGTTGATACGACTTCTTTCATAAAGTCTGCGATCTTCTTAACTTCCGGGTAGTATTCTAGCGTTAACTCATCACTTTTCGCTGCAAACTTAATATCCATGGTAATTGCAACCTGCTTGGTCAACATGACGGCACAACCCGTTTCATCTACACGGAATGATGGGTTTGTACCAGGGCACAAATCAGTATCATCGAATACACCATCTAAATCTTCATCAGTTGGTTCTGGCTCAGGCTCAGGCTCAGGCTCCGGTATTGGTTCGGGTTCTGGTTCGGGCTCTGGCTCCGGTTCCGGCTCTGGTTCCGGAATTGGCTCTGGTTCAGGCTCTGGAGCCTCTCGAATAAACTCTCGACCAAATGAATAACCCAAAGTCATTCTGACACCTAAGTCTGTTTGCTCATGATCGGCACCATGCAAAGCTAACAGTTCACCACGAAAAATATAGTTGGTATCCTGATAGGCCTTTACTCCTAAGCCCAAGTGAATTGCAGTTTCTTTTACTTTGCTGCTACTTTTCAAGTCAAACTTCTGATGGCCCATGCCCGCCGATAAGAAAGCTCGGGTGTTACCCTCATTCAGGTGATAGAGCACGCCTGGAGACAAACGTTTAGTCCGGCTATCAGGACCTCCCCTTTTGCCATCAGCGTTATACATGGAAAACCACAGGTCCCAGGATAAGTCACTACTTAATGGTCGCTCAAACCCAGCTTCAAAGCTAAGCCCTTCCTCAAGATTGCG
>NZ_LWFZ01000158.1:0-658 GCF_001635225.1 Oleiphilus sp. HI0086 | reverse complement strand
GAAAAATTGGAATAGTGCCTAGAGACAAAGATGATCTTGCTCAGCGACTTTGAAACTCTGTTTACAATGTTCAAACGGGCAGTCAAAACTCAGTGATACCGACTGCAATTGCAGATCCCTAACACCCTCAGCTTCCGTGTCACATGATTTACCATATAGCCGGTCGCCAACAATCGGGTAGCCTAAGGAGGAGATGTGTTGGCGAATTTGGTGCTTGCGGCCCGTTAGTAATCTAACGTCAAGTAGGGAATACTCGCCCTTACCTTCAACATAAGAAAACATACTACATGCGGCTTTACCCTCCACAGGGCTATTTACTTCATAGTCTTGCGGGAAGATAGAAAAATCACCGTGCACAATTGCCTGGTAGCGTTTATCAACCCTCCCCTGACTAAACATCTCACTAAAGCATTGCGCAGCTTTTTTACTATGACATAAAACCATTAAACCCGTGGTTGCTCTGTCCAACCGATGGACTAGAAAGACAGGTCGTTCATGGGTATTGCTAAGCTTAGCAAGGTTTACTTCTACCCAACGATTAATACTGGCAAAGTCTCCCCATCGGCTTCCCTGGCAGTTCAGGCCATAGGGTTTGAACCAAATACTGTAATCATAAGCATCATGGATCAACTTTGGTTCAGGGATAGCTTGCCTGAGA
>NZ_LWFZ01000157.1:0-954 GCF_001635225.1 Oleiphilus sp. HI0086 | reverse complement strand
CCGACATCACCATACAGATAATCATCCCCACTATTGCCATTGATTGCGTCGTTATCATCACCACCATAGACATAATCCTGGCCGTCTCCGGCATCAATAGTGTCGGCACCACTGAACCCATAATAGTGCTTCGAGCCTACGCCGTCCGAGGTGATATGGTCATCACTATCCGTTCCTAGGTTAGTTCCATTGGACAAGTTGTCGACAATGAGAGATAAACTTGAACCATCAGCAAATCGAGCTTCACGGATGTACGAGAAAGTCGTCTGCGACATAGCGATCACATCACTTTCATTCGAGCCATAATTTATCTTAATAAAACTGTCGCTTGTAGGATCTTGAGAAGAAGGTCTCGCATAGGTATAAATATCGCCAGCATTCAAACCACCCTCAAAAGCTAGGATATTGATGCCTTGGGTATCAGTAATATAGATCGTACCGTCACCGGGCTTCACGATAAAGGTATCATTACCCGCGCCTCCGTCTAAGCGGTCTGTACCCGAGCCTCCAGATAAAACGTCATCACCTTTTCCACCCTGGATCTGGTCATTACCTGCGCCGCCATATAATTGATCATCACCTTCACCGCCGTAAAGCCAGTCATGCTGCTCCCCGCCATTAAGACGGTCATTCCCTTCGTCGCCATAGAGAACATCACTACCTTCATCACCATTAATTGTGTCGGAGCCCGTTCCCCCATAAAGCCAGTCAGTCTCACTCCCACCATGAAGCGTATCATTTCCACCATTGCCGTATATTGTATCGACGCCAGCACCGCCTTTTAGGGTATCGTTACCGCTCCATTCTTCTTGGAATTCGACATAATCATCAGCCGTAATTAAGCGCTCTACACCCTCCTTATTGGTATAAGACAGATACTGACCTTCAGCTGTGAAAAAGCCATTGTCGTTGGATTTATCACCTTCGATGTAGTCATCTCCATCACCACCGTCA
>NZ_LWFZ01000156.1:0-8738 GCF_001635225.1 Oleiphilus sp. HI0086 | reverse complement strand
CCAATAAGTTATGAGCGGTCTGTTGGTAAACAATTGCAAAATGTAACGAATTGTTAACGTCTTCTATATTAATTTACTTGGTTTTATGGCAGAGAATAACGATAATGGTCGTTTCTTCTATTTGTGATAGACCTTCCATTATGGAAATAGAGCAGCTATTTACTCTAATAAAAAGCTTGACCAGCCAATCGAACATTAGAGAACTTGTCACAGCACTCGATGACATTCTTATCAATAATTTCGAACGCGTCGATTTGTCAGTTTATGAGCTACAAGCTACACGGCGCTCCAATCATAAAACGACCACTCTTATCGGCATAGAGTGTAGCGGGAAGTCCAACGACATCTATTTAAATAACGACATGGACATGCTGTCGGCTTATATTTCTAAAGAAGAGGTATACAAGGTTGAAAGCAGAACGCGTTTTAAAATCGTCATTCCGGTAGTGTTATATGACAAAAGCGTGTCTCACCTGGTTGTTTTGCGCCACCGCTACGAGAACCAGGATATTAAAAACACTCTCGTAGGCTTTCTGCAAATCGCTGTCGATATCTTTCGCAACTTGCACGAAAAAGGCCATGACCCGCTTACACGCATCTTAAATCGTCAAGCTTTTGACCAAGTCTCTTCCGACCTTGCCTTTTCACAACACAATGTACTGCATGCAAAGGATACCAGCTTTAAAGCGATTGCCATTCTAGATATCGATAAATTCAAATCTATCAATGATCGCTTCGGCCATGCAATTGGTGACGAGACGCTAGTTCTATTTTCACAGACAGTCAGGTCCGTCCTCCGACAGCAAGACCTGTTTTTCCGCTACGGTGGTGAAGAGTTCGTGGTATTGGTAAAAGACGTTCAGAAAGAGCAAGCTTTGGTTGTTCTCGAACGCTGCAGAGCAGCGATAGAGGCTCGCCGCTTCCCTCAGGTTGGCCAGGTTACCGTTAGCATCGGCTTTGCCGACCTAAGCAAAAACGACCACCCTGTAGAAACACTCTCCAAAGCAGATAAAGCGCTCTACTACGCAAAACAAAATGGTCGTAACCAGGTTAACTCGTATGAAGTGCTATTAGAAAAAGGCTTACTTGAAGCCGTTGAACCCGTAGAGAGCTCTATCGACTTCTGGGATTAATCTCTGACGATCTAGACTCTGCCCCCAAAACAAACCATAACAACTAGAACAACTGTAACACTTATGCTTCAACCCTACTCTCTGATCAACTCTCACGGGAAGCCTCATTTAGGACGCTTCAAACACGCCGTCAATGAAATTAATATCAATGACGCAGATTATCGAACACCAATGAACAAACGCGCCAATAAGTGGCAGCGCCATTTCAATTTTAAACGCTTTCAATATTTCGGCGGCATAAGTGGTGACCTGATATTTGGCTGCGCATTAGCTGACTTACGCTATTTGGGCGCAGCTTTTGTCTATATCTATCGAACTTCAGATAAAAAAATGCTTACTTGGCAATTCAAAAAACCTTTTGCACTCGGGCTAGATATGACGAACCGTCCCGATAATGGCATATCAAGCTTCAAGTCAGGCAAGCATAGTATCAAAATGCGCTACCAACTTAACTCACAGGGCGAGCGGCGCAAAATACTCGAGATTGGTTTTGGCTCGGAGCTCAACATTCAGGCCGAAACCATAGAGAAACCAAGCTTTGAGGAAATGGCTCTTTGTACACCGACCGCAGTCAATGGCTGGGTCTATGCTCAAAAAACGGCAGCACTTCCTGCTAGCGGTGAAGTTCACTGTGCTCTCGGCAAGTTCAAGCTAAATGAAATTGCTTGTTATGGGCATCATGACTTTTCGGCTGGGTACATGCGTCGAGAAACATTCTGGAACTGGGCATGCTTTTCCGGCGCATCTTACTCCACAGCCGATAGATCAGAAGATAAGCCACCGCTCGGGCTCAATGTGTCTTGGGGCGTCAATGAAACAGGCTATTCTGAAAACTGCTTTTGGGTTGGCGATAAGCTCCATCAACTACCTCAAGTTCAGTTCAGATATGACCGGGATGAAGAAAGCTCCGCGTGGAGAATCAGCTGTGAAAACGGACAGCTTGATCTAAGCTTTGTGCCTGAAGGAATGCATAAGGAACACCTCAATGCCGGTTTCATGGCCACAAACTTCAAACAAATATTCGGCAAGTTTAAGGGGCACTTAATCACCGCTGAAGGCAAACGCTACGAGATTGAATCTCAATATGGTTTTGTCGAAGATCAGTACTCTAAGTGGTAAACGTCCATACTAGACAATTTAATTACGACACATCAACAGCAAAAATAGACTTTTGATTTGACGCCTCTAGACATTAAGGGTACAACTGTAAGCTATATTACAGGAGTCTATTATGACTAAGCGCCAAGCAAACAAAACCAAGCACGACACAGCAAATGATAAAAGTGAGCTCCCCTCACTCTCAAAACAGCTATTAGAGCTACATTTAAAGCACGAACTTGAGTGCTTTAACTCCGATCGTTTTATTGAGCTATGCGATTCAGAGACTGAGTTTTTACTGAAAGCTGTAGGAGAAATCCATCTAAATAAGTTTGTCAGCGCTAAACAAATCAAACAAGTTATATACGAAAACGTCGTTAGCTCAAGTATTCCAGGTGCCATCGCCGAAGTTGCGGGTGAGGCAGCCGACACTCTATTTACATCAAAAAAACATCAAGAAACCTTACTGAACCAAATCATCAGCAAAAAAGACTTTGAAGAATTCATAGACAAAGCTTTAGAGCTAAAGGAGCAGCGAAACAAAGGCATAGACAAAGTAATTGAGCTACCGATATATGCCGAATTAATATCAGGCATTCTTTACCAAGCTATCCTTCGCTATATTTATGAAAGCAACCTAATCAGCAAGAACATTCCGGGCGTGTCCTCAATGCTCAAGATGGGAAGAAATGTAGTCAGCAAAGCTGCGCCAAAAATTGGCTCCGGAGTAGAGGAGAGCGTAAAAAGTTTTATTATCGACAGCCTCGACTTTATCCTGGACGAAAGCAAGAAGTTTCTAGAAGGCTCAGTAAGCGATGAGCAATTGCGCGACTCTGCAATGGAGCTATGGGAAGCGATTGAAAATAAACCCATGTCTGAATTTCAACAAGGTATGGACAGTTTAGATCTATCTGAATTTATCGCCTTAGGCTATGACTTCTGGCTTAAGTTTAGAAAAACAGATTATTTCATCAGCAGTTATGAAACCATCGTAGACTACTTCTTTAAGCGCTACGGCAGAAAAAACCTCGACGTCTTGCTCGAGGAATTTGATGTCTCAAAAGATAGAATTATTGCGCCCATAAAAATATTCGCACCCAAGGCTTTAGAAGCATTTAAAGAAAACGGCATTCTAGAGGAGCTTCTGAGACGCCATTTAGAAGATTTCTATAACTCTCAAACCGTCATAGATTTACTAGATTAGCCTATAAAATATTAAGGCGGGAAATTCCCGCCTTAATAGGTAGAAATAAGAAGCTCTACCCTACAACTTTTTTCTGTTGCTTAGATGCCTGACTAACTTATAGAAGAGAGGCGTTAAGAGTAAGCCAAAAACGGTAACCCCAATCATACCTGCAAATACAGCAACACCCATGGCCTCACGCATTTCTGCACCCGCTCCTGAACCCCACACCAAGGGCACCACCCCCATAATAAAAGCAAG
Organism: Oleiphilus sp. HI0086; assembly: GCF_001635225.1. NCBI lineage: Bacteria > Pseudomonadati > Pseudomonadota > Gammaproteobacteria > Oceanospirillales > Oleiphilaceae > Oleiphilus > Oleiphilus sp. HI0086. The sequence continues at coordinate 5,063 of NZ_LWFZ01000156.1, read as the reverse complement.
CGAAGTCATTAAAATGGGGCGTAAACGCAAGCGGCTGGCTTCAAGCGTCGCCTCAAGCAACCCCATGCCACTATCTTCTTTCTCTTTGGCAAACTCAACGATAAGAATGGCGTTCTTCGCAGCCAGCCCAACCAGCACAATAAAACCTATTTGCGTGAAGATATTGTTAGTCAAACCCCACAAAATAATACCCGTCATCGCTGACAACAAAACCATTGGCACAATCAAGATAATCGCCAGTGGCAACGACCATGACTCATACTGCGCGGCCAACACTAGGAAGACCAGTAAAACAACCAAGGGGAAAATATAGATAGCCGTATTACCCGCTAGAATCTGCTGATACTTCAGATCTGTCCATTCATAAGCCATCCCATTTGGTAAAGAGCGGTCGAGAATAGCTGTGATGGCTGCTTCTGCTTGACCAGAACTATAACCGGGCTTGGCTTGTCCATTTAGGTCAGCCGCCGGATAGCCGTTGTACTTAGAAACGCGGTTTGGACCAGCGCCGTGCTGCACCGTTACAAACGAAGCAAGCGGCACCATTGATCCCTCACGGTTGCGCACTTTTAGCTTTTCCAGCTGCGTTTCATCTACTCTAAAGGCTTCATCGGCCTGCACATTGACCTGATAAGTGCGACCAAATAAATTGACATCATTGACATATACCGAGCCCATATAGGCTTGCAAGGTATCAAAAATATCTGATATCGCTACACCATGAACTTTAGCCTTCTCTCTATCAACGTTAATTTCTATTTGCGGTACATTAACCTGAAAGAAAGAGAAAACCTGTGTTAACTCTGGCGTTTGCCAGGCTTGGCCTACAACCTTTTGTGTTTCCTGAAACAAGCGTTCATAGCCCAGGTTTGCCCTATCCTCAATCTGCAGTTTAAAGCCACCAGTAGTGCCTAAACCGATAACGGGAGGCGGAGGAAAAATAACCGTAAAGGCTTCATCTATTCCCATAAACTGCCCCCATAAGGCACCAGCAATCGCGTCAGCACTCATATCAGGTGCTTGGCGTTCGTCAAAATGCTTTAGGGTGACAAAGACAACCCCCTCATTCGAGGATACCGTGAAGCCGTTAGGTGATAACCCGGGAAAAGCGACTGATGATTCTACTCCCGGATGCTCCAGGGCGATCGCTGACATTTTCTTAATCACCGCTTCAGTGCGATCCAAGCTTGATGCATCAGGTAACTGTGCAAAGGCAATCAAGTACATTTTGTCTTGAGCAGGAACAAACCCGGTGGGAGTTGTCTTAAATTGGTGCGAGGTTAATACCATCAAGCCTGCGTAAATCAAAACAACAATCACAGAAAGCCGGATTATGACTTTCAGTAAGGAGGTGTAACCTTCAGTCAAGGCACTAAAAAATTTATTAAACGGGCCAAAAATAATCTTACCAAACAAGGCGTCAATGATACGGCTCAGTCGGTCTTTCTTTGCATCATGGGGCTTTAATAACACCGCGGCCAAAGCCGGGCTAAGAGTTAGCGAATTGAAAGTCGATATAATTGTTGAAATAGCGATGGTTAGGGCAAATTGCTTGTAAAACTGCCCAGTCAAACCAGAGATGAAGGCTGTTGGAATAAATACAGCACTTAATACCAAGGAGGTAGCAATAATCGGCCCGGTCACCTCTCGCATAGCTTGCTTCGTGGCTTCAATAGAACTCTTTCCTAAAGCAATATTTCGCTCTACGTTTTCAACCACAACAATCGCATCATCTACTACGATACCGATAGCCAAGACTAATCCAAAAAGCGTTAGTGCATTTAAAGAAAAGCCAAACATGGCCATCACTGCAAATGTCCCAACTAAAGAAACAGGTACTGCAACTAAAGGAATAATTGATGCTCGCCATGTCTGCAAGAACAGTAAGACCACAATCACAACAAGCACCATGGCTTCAAGCAAAGTCATCACAACCGCTTCGATAGAACCTCGCACGAAAATGGTAGGATCATAGACGATGTTGTAATCAACACCCGCAGGGAAAGTCTTCTTCAATTCTTCCATACGCGCACGAACATCGTCTGAGATCTGGATCGCATTTGAGCCAGGGCGTTGAAAAATTGCAATGGCTGCGGCCTGCTTGTTATTTAGCAAGGATCTTAGCGCATAGGAATTTGAACCTAATTCAACTCGCGCGACATCTTTTAAGCGCGTGATGGCTCCGTTATCGCCAACACGCAGTACAACATCCTCAAATTCTTCTAAAGTCTCTAAACGACCTTTTACCTTTATCAACAGCTGAAACGGTGCTGCTTCCGCTCCGGGCGGCGCGCCAATTGTCCCTGCCGCGGCCTGACGGTTTTGTTCCCGTATGGCATTGATCACATCGCTGGTGGTCATACCCATCGCAGATACCTGCTCAGGATTCAGCCAGATACGCACAGAGTAATCCCCTGCACCAAATACTTGAGCATTTCCAACACCTTCTAGGCGAGCAAGTTCATCGCGCACTTTCAAGTTAGCAAAGTTAGACAGGTACAACATGTCATAGCTATCGTCAGGTGATAACAGATGCACGACCATCGTTAAGTCAGGTGAAGATTTGGTTGTGGTCACCCCCAAACGTTGAACGTCTTGCGGCAGCCTGGGAATCGCTCGCGAAACACGGTTTTGGACTTGTACCTGCGCATCATCGACATCAGTACCCAGCTCAAAGGTAACAGTAATTGCCAAGCTACCATCTGAGGTTGCTTGTGAGGACATATAAAGCATGCCTTCAACACCATTAATCGCCTGTTCCAATGGCGTAGCAACAGAGTCCGCCATCACTTCGGGGTTTGCGCCAGGATAGCTAGCATTAACCACAACGGTTGGCGGAACAACCTCTGGGTATTCTGTTATCGGCAATTGAAAGACGGCGATCAAGCCAGCTAGGAAGATCATCATCGAGAGCACGCCAGCAAAGATCGGGCGGCTAATAAAATATTGTGAAATACTCATTTTGGCTTGCCGCTCCTAGCCTTGGCTATTGTTAGTGGCTGGCGCCATATCTGCATCACTAGGTGATACCGGCATTCCAGGGAAAACATTTGGCAAGCCCTGCCCCTTGATAACAATCTTTTCACCAGCTTCCAGGCCACTCTTAATCGCCCTCAAACCCTTGAATTTAGGACCCAACTGAACAGGGCGATATTCCAAGATGTTGTTTTCTCCTAAAACCAATACATATTTATGACTAAGGTCTGTCACGACAGCTTTCTCATCAACAAGAATTCCTGGATAGCTCGCACCTATCTGCATATTAATCCGCGCAAACATCCCTGGCGTGAACTTACCATCTTCATTGCTAAATACTGCACGCAGTCGTATTGTACCCGTACTGATATCAACCTGATTATCAACAAAATCGATCACTCCCTGATGCGGATATGTAGTTTCACCCGCCAACCCCATAAATACAGGAATATTCATTTCATCCAAACGCTTGCCTTCTCCTAAGCTACGCAAACGAGCAAAGGTTTTTTCGTCAACATCAAAATATGCATGTGTTTTATCAGTAGAAACCAAGGTAGTCAGCACTGTGCTACCTGCAATGACCGAGCTCCCTTTTTTCACACGGGCATTAGAAACCTGGCCATCAAACTCAGCTTTTACGGTGGTGATTGCATCGAGGACTTTAGTTCGTTTCAAGTCTGCCTTCGCACTTTCTACTGCGGCAATAGCTTGAGTTAAGCGGGTGCGACTGTTATCGAGCTGCTCTTGAGAAATCGCGCTTTTCTTACGTAAACTTTCTGCTCGTTTTAAATCACGTTTAGATAATTCTATTTCCGCTACATTGCGTTTAACTTCCGCTTCCAGGCGCTGAACTTCTGCACGCACCGTTCGATAATCTACCTGAAATAGCAAGTCACCCTTCTTGACATAAGCTCCATCTTCAAAGCCTACCGATAGTATGTAACCAGAAGTGCGCGGCATGACGACAATACTGTCTGAAGCTTCTAGACGACCTGTATACTCCTTCCAGTCACTAACCTCGCCCTGTATTACCTCTGCAACGGTCACAGGAGGTGGCGGCATTGCGGCCATTGCTGCTTCAGGGTTTTCTTGATCTTTACCATTTTCACTACAAGCAACAACTGTTAAGCAAGTGACTATAACGACAAATAACCTGCTGATACCAAACCTTAAATTAAACGTACTCATTCGTTCTTCCATTACTTGTGTATTAATGTATTTGTTATAGAAACGGAGATACTACCAACTTCACCCAACGAATCCAGTACAGTGCTAGAATATGGCCTTTCAGAAAACTGATTTCTTTTTATAGAACAATCGTTATGCAAATGCCCGATACACAAGCTACTGAGCAATTATCCATTATCTTCCAAGATAAGTTCCTAATTGCTATACAAAAACCTGCAGGTTTACTGGTACACAAAAGTCCCATCGACAAGCATGAAACTAGCTATGCTATGAAAATATTGCGAAACCAGATTGATCAGTGGGTCTATCCGGTACACCGTTTGGATAAACCGACATCAGGGCTACTCCTATTTGCTCTGCATTCCGAGATCGCCTCTCAGCTTAGCTCAGATTTTGAAAACCGCTTGGTCAATAAGACATATCAAGCAATCGTTCGCGGGTATACTCCCACCAATGGAGAGATCAATCACCCTCTAAAAGAAATCGCAGTTTTCAAACACATGCAAAAACAACTTCAAAAAAAAGACCCTAAAGAAGCTGTCACACATTATGAACGAATGTGCAGTTTTGAGCTGCCATTCTCAGATGGGCGCTTCCCCAGTTCACGATACAGCCACATCCAACTGAAGCCCACAACCGGCAGAAAGCATCAAATTCGGCGCCACCTAAAACACATCAGCCACCCAATTATCGGTGATGTAAAATATGGGAAAGGTGAGCACAACCGTCTATTCAAAGAAAATTTTGATAGTCATCGTTTATTATTGGCAGCGACCAAACTTACGTTCAATCACCCAGTGACGGGGCAAAACGTGACATTAGAATGTCCGCTAGAAGAGAGCTTTACAAAGGCACTTACGAACTTGACACCTTACGAAGCAAAGCCTGATTAATAGTCA
>NZ_LWFZ01000155.1:0-823 GCF_001635225.1 Oleiphilus sp. HI0086 | reverse complement strand
ACCGGTTTGGTTTTCGGTAATGGATCCGAAGGTTGTGAAATGGGCTGGTGGAGATATGGACAAGGTAAATATCGAGCCCACTAAGCGCGACGAGATCTTCTCTCGTCACCATCACCCTGAAGTAGAGAAGGCTGCCTAGGCAGGCTAAGTCTAACGGGATTAGAACACAATTACTGAACGGGTTTAGGTGCGTCCATGCTTGTACTTTCTTTATTGGCTCTGATCGGAGTCGCAGGGTTTGGCTCATTCCTGCTTAAAAACAGAATACAAAAACGAGCCATAAGAAAGTGGATGATCACTGTTCATGGATTAGCCGCCTCAGGTGCTTCGGTTCTGCTGATACTGGGTCTGTATGATGCGCATTCAGCAGATACTACCAACTCATGGAACTGGGTAGGACTTGTGCTCACTCTAGGTGTGGTCATTGGTTCGTATCAACTGTTCAGAAAAGTACTCAAAGGTAGGTCGAAACCTTTGATCTTGCAGTGCCTGCATGGTGTGTTTGCAGCGAGCGCGATATGCGTTTTGGCCTACTCGATGATTATTTAATACAACGACATATCAAAACTTAATAAAGGAGCAAAGACATGGCTCAATATGAATGCCCAGATTGTGGCTACATTTATGACGAAAGCAAAGGCGCTGAGCACGAAGGCTATCCTGCAGGAACGCTATGGAAAGATATTCCGGATGACTTTCCTTGCCCTGACTGCTTTGTGAGAGAAAAGCCAGATTTCGAAGAGCTGAAAGATTAATTGAGGAGCGATCATGAGCACAGAGAATTATAGAAAGTATTGTTGTATCACTTGCGACATGATTTATG
>NZ_LWFZ01000154.1:0-862 GCF_001635225.1 Oleiphilus sp. HI0086 | reverse complement strand
ACCTAACTCGTAGTCATCTCGCCCTGCAAGAAAGCCTGCTTCAGCCAACGCATCAAAGGCCTCTTTTACCTCTGGCAGAATGCTTACCTTCGCACCATCAAAACTGGGCTCATTACAATCTAGTTTGGCATTATGGTTAGCAAACTTATCCTCAGCAATTTGTCTTGCTGTAGAGATCGCTGCATTAAAGGTTTCAACATTATGTTCATTAAAACGAGCGCGCTCAGTAAGTGCGGCGGTTTCAAGCACTTCATACAACTGAAACTGAACGTCTCTTTCATTTAATAAATCGGTTTCCATGCCTTACAAGCCTCTTAATGATGAATAGGTTATTTACCTATCACTGTCTCATATCGAGAGGGATTACATAACTGGCTTTTATGACTTAAACTATGCCGTTTATGCCACCAGTATTCTTGGATACACAACAATGAAGCAAGTCACCATTCTCGGGTTTGATTACGCCTTTGCTACAGCAATTATCGGTATGGCAGATTTACTCGCTTCGGTTGGCGTTACTTGGAATTACATTCATGGAGATAAGCTATCCAGACAATTCAATGTCGAAATTGCTAGCTTAAACGGTGGTAAAATTCGGTGTGCTAATAATATTGAAATCAATGCGCATAAAACCATTGAAGAAATCAGTTCAAGTGACCTGCTTGTCATACCGACCATCGCTGGCGATATTGCTCAGACACTGGCTTTAAATAAAGCAGCACTCCCATGGATCAGAAAACTATATGAAGGTGGCTGCGATATCGCATGTAATTGTACCGGCGCTTTTCTGCTTGCCGACACAGGCATGTTAGATCACAAAAAAGCGACGACGCATTGGGGCTTCGTCGAGCAGTTTGCACAG
>NZ_LWFZ01000153.1:0-1097 GCF_001635225.1 Oleiphilus sp. HI0086 | reverse complement strand
AATAACGACGATTTCCACGACGCTTTACCGGTGACAGTTCATCAAACTCTTGCTCCCAATAACGTAGAACATGAGCTTTGACTCCACATAAGTCGCTTACTTCTCCAATAGTGAAATAGCGCTTACCCGGAATCGGGGGTAATTCATTATTGTGACTGGGTTCCAGCATATTCTTCTACTTTTGCCTTTAATTTTTGTCCGGGTCTGAAAGTAACAACGCGTCTGGCAGAAATAGGAATTTCTTCACCAGTTTTAGGGTTACGTCCAGGCCTTTGTTTCTTATCGCGTAGGTCAAAATTACCGAAGCCAGATAGCTTCACCTGTTCATTGTGACCTAGGGCTCCAACAATTTCATCAAAGAACGCTTCCACCATTTCTTTGGCTTCGCGCTTATTTAGTCCAACTTCGTCGTATAGGCTTTCGGCCATATCAGCTTTTGTTAAAGCCGCCATGCGCTAGCTCCTTAATTTAGCTCCAAACTTAGCACTGAGTGCTGACACAATACGCTCAAAGGACTCGTTGATTTCTTCATCATTAAGAGTGCGATCACTTCGCTGCCATACCAGACCGAGGCCTAGACTCTTTCCGTTTTCAGCAAGATTATCACCTGAATAAACATCAAACACATTGAGATTAACCAGGTCTTCACCGGCATTATCTCTAACAATCTGCTCAACGTCTCGGAACGGTATCTCGTGATCGATCAATATTGCCAAATCCCGTCTAACTTCTGGGTATTTTGACACGCCATCAAAACTCGGCACTTGTCCTTGAACGGTTTCAATTAAGCATAGTTCAAACAAATAAACTGAGCCATTTAAATCCAAGGATTTTTGTAATTTAGGGTGAATAGCCCCTAAATAGCCGATTTTTTTACCATTTTTTACAATCTGTGCAGTCTGCCCAGGGTGTAAAGCAGCATGTTCACCCTTCTCGAAAGCGACTGTCGGGTCAATTGAGAACAATAAATTCTCAAGATCGGCCTTCACATCAAAGAAGTCGATTGCTCTGCTTTCATTACACCAGTTTTCGTTTTGAACAGTGCCTGAGACAACGCCCGAGATCATTCTAGTTTGAACAATCTCTTCGCCTTCTTG
>NZ_LWFZ01000152.1:0-886 GCF_001635225.1 Oleiphilus sp. HI0086 | reverse complement strand
AACATTGATGTTGATAGCGGCTTGAATCAGCAGATACTTGATGCAGCTTTGAGCCTGGCGGAGTTATATCGCGCAGAGCTGCATATTGTTCATATCTGGCACCTTGCGGGTGAAGGGTATCTTAGTACTTGGGGGCGGCGCAGTGACTTCGAGGTCGGAGCTATGGCAAGAGAAGAAAAGCACTCTAGGAAAGAGAGAGTTGACGCCCTAACGGGGCATGCTAAGCGGCGTATTCGAGAGATACATTTAGTTGAGGGGCAGCCCAAGAATGAAATACCCAAATTCGTCGATGATCAGTCAATTGATATCTTGGTGATGGGGACTGTGTGCCGTTCAAATGTTGCTGGCATGATCATAGGCAATACCGCAGAGTCTATTTTGGGTAAGGTCAATTGCTCAGTGCTGACTTTGAAGCCAGAAGGGTTTGAGTCTCCTGTTGTTAAATAGTGAGTGATTCAATACCTTATTAGATAGGACACTTAAGATGAAAAATGACACTGAAAGTATTTTGATTTCTCGTATTTATGTCTTGGTTCGGTACTGCGTCCGGTTACTCTCAATATTGATGGCTGTCGTTATTGTGATGGGCGTTATTGATGTTGGCTGGACACTGTATCAAAAGCTCATAACACCGCCGCTGTTTATACTCACTATCTCTGATATGTTGGCAACGTTTGGGGCGTTCATGGCAGTCTTGATTGCCATTGAGATCCTTATCAATATTACCGTCTATCTACGTGATGATGTGATTCATGTAAAGATTGTGATGGCTACTGCCCTAATGGCGGTAGCGCGAAAGGTGATTATTCTGGATTACAAAGAGGTTCAACCAGAGTATGTTTATGCCACCGCAGTACTAGTCTTCGCGATGAGTGTGGGATACTGG
>NZ_LWFZ01000151.1:0-899 GCF_001635225.1 Oleiphilus sp. HI0086 | reverse complement strand
TTGATCAAGAACTACCAAGCTCCCCTGCATTACACCTAGTTGAATTTAACCACATAACTGTAGACAAGTACTCAGCAGAGCAAATTCGAGAAATGTATCAAAACCAACTAACTAAGAAAGCAAGCTAACAAACATTCCCGAATACCACCTCTTAACTGCAGCAGCGGGATTTGTGTGACACACATTGTCAGCTAACAGAACCCGCTGCTTAATTGCTCGACTATAAACTTCCCAGATCTTGAAAAATCAGCTCGCTTACGCGTGCTGACGCTTTCGAAACTGCCTCTTTTATATCTGCCATTGTAATAGGCGTATCTGACAAACCTGCTGCCCAATTCGCACTCAAGGCAATACAGGCATAGTCCAACTCCAATTCTCTTGCTAGCGCAGCTTCAGGCATGCCCGTCATTCCGACCATATCGCAGCCTTCAGCCTTACAACGAAGTATTTCAGCTGATGACTCTAATCTCGGCCCCTGAGTAGCACCGTAAACTCCACCATCCAAGACATCAAATGACACCGCGCTTGCTGAGCGAAGAAGTTTTGCTCTCAATGTTTCAGAGTACGGCTTGGTGAAGTCGATATGATCAACAGTTTCGCAATGAATGCCATCATATATAGTGTGTTCACGCCCATAAGTGTAATCAATAATTTGGTCTGGAATGGAAAGATTACCCGGGCCGAGCTTTTCATGAATTCCGCCTACCGCGTTAATTGCGATAATTCTATCGACACCTGCTTGCTTCATGGCAAAGAGGTTGGCACGATAATTTATCAAATGAGGAGGAATACGGTGAGGATTACCGTGACGCGCCATGAACGCAAACTTAAGCCCGTTTAGTGCACTTATCACAACTGGGCCACTGGTTTCTCCGAAAGGCGTACTTGGCCATAGCTGC
>NZ_LWFZ01000150.1:0-932 GCF_001635225.1 Oleiphilus sp. HI0086 | reverse complement strand
AACGTCAACCATGTTTCACAGTCAGTACTCGACGCCAGCCTTAAGCAAACCGGTGTTCAGTTCCAAAACCAGATCACTGCAGAGATCAAAGCAGTTAGAGACCTGATTGAAAGTCGTGCCGATCTTTCCCCTGCTGCACTACAGCAAATAAAAGATATAGCAACCCAGACTGGCGCCGAAGCAGGAACCGCTATGGGTGAAAAAGCCGCGAGCAGTGCTGCCGAGGCCGTCGCAGCGAAAGTAAGTGCCGCACAGGCACAAATCCAAGTTCAGCAAGATATGCAGCCTTATGTTCAGCAAGCCAAGAAGGCGAATATGATTGCAGTGGTATCACTTGTCGTTGCCATTGGAGCCATCGCAAGCAACTTCCTACAGTTCTAGAAGACTAAAAGCACTTATCGAATCCCTCTTAATGCGCGCCAGCTCTTTAAAAGGGATTTTTTATTTGCGCAAACGCTAAGCCCCCGCTCGAATCAAGCCCCCCAAACCAGCACTCTCGAGCTCATCCTCAAGCATCTCACGTATACAGCTTTCATTTTCGAGATTCAGCGCTTTTGTTAGAAGCTGCCTGGCTTTCTTATGCGAAAACGAACGAATTACCCACTTAACCTTGGGAATATTAAAGGCACTCATACTTAGTGTATTGATCCCCATTCCAAGTAGTAAAATAACCGCTACAGGGTCAGAGGCCATTTCACCACACAAAGACACCTTAAGTCGACGGGATTGAGCAGTACATACAATATGATTAATACTTGCCAATACCGCNGGGTTTAGAAAGTTATATAAGTCAGAGACCTTCGGATTATTCCTATCCACTGCAAGTAGGTACTGCGTTAGATCATTAGAACCAATAGATATAAAGTCAATTCGCTTTGATAGGTGTGGCAGGGCCATCATTGCTGCTGGCACCTCTACCATTATACCCACGC
>NZ_LWFZ01000149.1:0-928 GCF_001635225.1 Oleiphilus sp. HI0086 | reverse complement strand
TTAGTCCCAGTAATACAACAGCAAAAACAATTGAGCAGTGGATATACCCAGTCGATAAAAATAGAAAATCAAAACTTTTATGCCAATTGATTAAGGAAGAAAACTGGCAACAAACTTTGGTTTTTTGTCGTACCAAACATGGATCAAACCGCCTAACAAGAGTTCTCGAAGGGGCAGGTATCAAAGCTGCCGCGATTCACGGCAATAAAAGTCAAGGTGCCCGAACTCGAGCCCTACAAGAGTTTAAGTCTGGTGTCATTCAAGTTTTAGTTGCGACTGATATTGCAGCACGCGGCATCGATATAGATCAGCTACCTCAGGTTGTTAACTTTGAGCTACCTCACGTATCTGAAGATTACGTGCACAGAATAGGTAGAACCGGCCGCGCGGGGTCGGATGGTTTAGCGATATCTTTGGTTTGTGCCGATGAATTTAAAGAACTCAAAGGTATTGAACGGTTAACTAAACAAGTGATTCAACGTAGAACGGTCGAAGGCTTCGAACCTGTGCACTCCCTACCCGAATCCCAGCTANATACTCGTCCGATCAAAGCAAAAAAGCCCAAGAAACCCAAAAAGCCAAAAGCCGAGCAGCACGGCAATCAGGCGAAGACCGACTCCGATAAAAATAAGCCTAGAAGAGCAAAAAGACGCCCTACTCAAAAGCAATCCCGCGGAAATCAGTCAAGCAGCCAGTCAAGTAACAAGGATATATGGAAACAAAAGTAGCCGTAGCCACTAAGAATTGTTTTGAAAGAACTTAAAAAGCTCAGATCCAGGTAATCTGAGCTTTATTGAAAAAAGACGATTAGATTGTTACAGAAATAGAGTCGGATAAGTCGCTTTCGAGGCCGTCAGTATCTACAACGGTAATTGCAAAATGATAATCACCATCGGCCAGCTCAGTAACAATATATGAGGTATCTAGA
>NZ_LWFZ01000148.1:0-841 GCF_001635225.1 Oleiphilus sp. HI0086 | reverse complement strand
GGTTGGCATGAGTGCAGAGGCCAAGAAGAAGGCTGAAGCAGAGCTTAAGAAGTTGAAGATGATGTCACCGATGTCTTCAGAGGCATCAGTTGTGCGAGGCTATGTTGAGTGGCTTGTAAATCTTCCCTGGAAGAAGAAAAGTAAAGTTCGACACGATATCGTTAAGGCAAGAGAAATTCTTGATGCAGACCACTATGGCCTAGAAGAGGTCAAAGACCGCATTATCGAATATTTAGCGGTACAGAGCCGGGTTAAGAAGCTTAAAGGGCCGGTATTGTGCTTGGTTGGGCCTCCTGGTGTAGGTAAAACCTCCTTGGGGCAATCTATTGCGAAGGCAACAAACCGAAAATATACCCGTGTTGCACTGGGTGGTGTGCGTGATGAAGCAGAGATTCGTGGTCATCGCCGAACTTATATCGGTTCAATGCCAGGTAAACTGATTCAGAAGCTTTCTAAAGTCGAAGTGAAGAACCCGCTGTTCTTGTTTGATGAAATCGATAAATTGGGTGCTGATCATCGTGGTGACCCGGCTTCGGCTTTGCTTGAGGTGTTAGATCCAGAACAAAATCATACCTTTAATGATCACTATCTAGAAGTAGATTATGATTTGTCCGATGTTATGTTTGTCTGTACCTCAAACTCAATGAACATCCCTCCGGCCTTGCTTGATCGTATGGAGGTTATCCGTATTCCGGGTTACACCGAAGATGAAAAGATCAATATCGCGCAAAAATACCTGATCCCGAAACAGATCAAAGATAATGGCCTGAAAAAAGGTGAGCTCGCTATTGCCGAAGATGCAATAAGAGATGTGATTCGTTATTACACCAAAGAAGCGGGT
>NZ_LWFZ01000147.1:0-1034 GCF_001635225.1 Oleiphilus sp. HI0086 | reverse complement strand
GATATTGACCACGGTACCTACCCATTTGTAACATCTTCAAATACGACCGCAGGTGGCACGGCGACCGGTAGTGGTTTCGGTCCTATGTACCTTGATTACGTACTGGGTATTACTAAAGCTTATACAACTCGAGTTGGTTCTGGTCCATTCCCAACAGAGTTGTTTAATGATCAAGGTCGTCATCTTGCCGAGAAAGGCCATGAGTTTGGTGCAACCACTGGTCGTCCACGTCGTTGTGGTTGGTTTGACGCGGTTGGTTTACGTCATGCTATTCAGATCAATTCGGTGTCTGGTATTTGTTTGACCAAACTTGATGTACTAGATGGTCTTGAAGAGATTCAGGTTTGTGTAGGTTATAAGACTAAAGCGGGTGAAGAATTAACACGCCCACCGCTTGATGGTCGAGGTTATGAAGATCTGGAACCTGTATTTGAGTCGCTACCTGGTTGGTCAGAAAGCACTTTAGGTGTGCAGAAACTAGAAGACCTTCCTGAAAATGCTCGAAGCTATATCAAGTACATTGAAGAGAAGATTGAAGCGCCTGTTGATATTATTTCAACCGGCCCTGATCGTGTTGAGACGATTGTGCTGAGACATCCTTTCGACTGATTTAGCTAATCAATACTTAAAAAGCCTGATTGCTTTATGCTTTCAGGCTTTTTTTATGAGCGAGTGTTTTGAGTTGAGAGTGACTACAAGCTATTTTTTATTTGCAATGAAAGTCGCACGCAAAGGGGCAGGGTAGCCTTCAAGCGTTTTGCTCTGGTCTGTTGGGTCTAGGAAGTCCTTTAAGGATTGGAACTTCATCCAGTCCGTGCTTCGCTGCTCTTCAGTTGAGGTGATGTTGCTCTCTACACAGCGAATATTAGTGAAACCGGCTCGCCTTAGCCATAAGCTCAGGGTTTCTTTAGTTGGTAGATACCAGACGTTTCGCATCATGGCGTAACGATCCTCTGGCATTAGACTATAGCCTAGCTCACCTTCACAAATGAGCGTTTCCAGCACCAGTTCGCCGCCCTGGCGCAAGGTCCCCT
>NZ_LWFZ01000146.1:0-936 GCF_001635225.1 Oleiphilus sp. HI0086 | reverse complement strand
TATGGCGGCGAAGAGCTATTAATTCTGATGCCCGGAAGTATTGGCCAACAAGCCAGAATATGTGCCGAGCGAGTCAGGGCAGCTATCGAGGCATTACAAATCCCTCACATTGAATCAGACAAAGGCGTGCTAACCGTCAGTATTGGTGTCGTGGAATCCAGAGTGGAAGCCTGGCAAGATCTGGTAAAACAGGCTGACAAAGCCCTTTACCAGGCAAAAAGTCAAGGAAGAAATCAGGTTACTGTAGCTGATCAGCTATAAAAGATCGGCCTTAGGTCTTATAGAACCTTATCAAGCGGTATTTTGAGTCTCATGGCCACCTGACTGACCTCCGATACAAATACGATTCCGGCCACTTTCTTTTGCCTGGTACAAAGCACTATCAGCAAACCCCACCAATGATTCACCTTTCTGCCACTCTGGTGGTGCCATGCTTGCCAAGCCAAAACTTGCAGTCATCGGTATTGTTTTGCCTTGATAAGTCATATTTGCGTCTTCAATTGCCCTTCGAAGTTTCTCGGTTTGCAATAGGGCCTCCTCTTGAGTCTGACCGTAGAGAATCGCAATGAATTCTTCACCACCATAACGAGCCACTATATCTGTTTGTCGCTGATACTGTTTCTTCATTAAGCGAGCAATCAGTTTTAAACACTCATCACCCGCCTGGTGGCCATAGGTATCATTTACCTTTTTAAAATGATCGATATCCATCATAACCAAGGTAAGCGGCGTCATGTTTCGGCGACTATTAGCCAAGGATATATCCATTGCTTGATCAAAGAATGGCCGGTTATAAAGTTGAGTCAAACCATCAATCTGGCTCATTAGTTCCAAGCGTTCTTCACGCTCCTTAATGCTTAGACGCATATGCTCCATGGCCCGAGCAACTGTCAGTAATTCATCATGCGTTCCAATCTCAATCGCTTGATCATAATT
>NZ_LWFZ01000145.1:0-12981 GCF_001635225.1 Oleiphilus sp. HI0086 | reverse complement strand
ACTCTGCGACTTCTGAAAGATCCAACATCTGGCCCAATTGCTATTGCAGCGACTGTTTTATTAATGCTTTTGAAGCTCTTAACTATTGAGCTAATCATCAATCAGGATATTTGGCTGCTTATCTGGCCCCTGGTATTTGCTCGCATCAGCGCCAGCCTGCTATTTGTTACCACACCCTATGCACGAAAAAGCGGTTTAGGAAGTGCAATTGCCGAGCACAAGCAAGATCACCAAGTTTGGCTTGGTTCTATCATCCTCATGCTCGCTTCCTGCTACTTTCTAGGCTGGGCAGTCATCATCCCCCTGCTATTCGTAAGCTGCTTAAGTTTCTACTACTTGCGCTCTCGCATGATGAAGCGGCTTAAAGGGTGCACAGGTGATACAGCCGGCGCCATGATCGAGATACTCGAATGCATCACCCTGCTAGTTCTCGTTGCCTGCCAATAAATATAACAAGGAAATAACACATGTACTTTTCAATTTGCCTCTTATTGGCCTTGTTCCTCGATAAGGTCTTTGGCGAAGCCAAGCACTTTCATCCTCTCGTTGGCTTTGGCAATCTCGCCACCGACCTTGAGCACAAGTTAAATAGCGGGTCCGGCAAACGGCTTAAAGGCATCATTGCACTGACATTCCTATTAGTGCCTACCGTTCTACTCGCTTTCTATTTGGAGTTACTTACACTCAGCGAACCGATCGCTCACGTCGCCTTTGCCTCGTTCGTCTTATATACAGCGCTAGGTTGGCAAAGCCTCAAAGAACATGCTGAAGCGATTATTGAACCTTTAACCAAAAGGCATCTAGGTGAAGCTCGGAAGAAAGTCGCTCGAATTGTTAGTCGTGACACCAAGCATTTAACGCCCGAAGACGTCGCAAGCGCCAGTACAGAGTCTGTACTCGAAAATGGTGCTGACGCAATCTTTAGCACTATTTTCTGGTTTATTGTTGGCGGCATACCGGGCGTTGTTCTTTTCCGCCTGGTGAATACTCTCGATGCTATGTGGGGCTATAAGAACACTCGCTACAAGGACTTCGGGTGGGCTGCTGCTCGCCTTGATGATGTAATGAACTACCTTCCGGCTCGACTGACTGCACTTAGTTATGCGCTATGCGGGCAAACACGCAGCGCTTTTCAATGCTGGAAAACACAAGGTAAATTATGGAAGAGCCCCAATGCAGGCCCAGTCATGGCTGCTGGAGCTGGTGCACTTGAATTAAAACTAGGCGGTAGCGCCTGCTATGACGAAACACTTGAACAGCGATCTACGCTTGGCCCTAAACATGGTCAAGCGGCTTGTGCGCAAAGCATTCAAGAAGCGCTCAAGCTGATTAAACGCAGTCTAATTCTTTGGTGTGCTGCACTTATTTTTCTTGAAGGCTACTTCTTTCTGATTCGTTTCTATTAGGCCCCAGGATGACAACGCAACAAACACATATTGTCCATGGTGGCGACTTAGTCAGCGCCTCGATTCGCTATAACATTCCCGAATCAGATTGGGTGGATCTGTCAACCGGCCTTAACCCGATCACTTATCCTTGCGATGACATTCCGGCAACCGTATTCTCTAGATTGCCTTACCCTAGCCCGGAATTCAGGAAAACAGTCGAAGGCTATTATGGCCCGCATGCCTACCGCTCACTTGCTGGTACTCAAGAGATTATTCAACAACTGCCTTTGCTATTAGCAGATCTTCCTGTGATCTTGCCGTCCCTGGGTTACCAAGAGCATCAGTGTGCGTGGACAAACAAAGGCGCTGAGATTAGTTTTTACGATGCCTGCATCTTATCCAAAGCTGACGCCATGATTGAGCGGCTGATTGAAGCTAACTCACAACAGCATTTACTTATTATCAACCCGAATAATCCAAGCGGGCTCATGATTCCTCTAGAGAGCCTGTTCTCCTGGGCTGCCATGCTCGGAACTGACGCAATGCTGATCGTGGACGAAGCATTTATCGATCTAACACCTAAAGCCAGCCTACTCTCACGCCCACCCCTGCCCGATAACATTTTAGTACTGAGATCTTGCGGCAAATTCTTCGGCTTAGGCGGTATTCGGGCCGGCTTCATATTTGGCTCACCTAAAAGTCTCTCTCGCATACAGTTTCCGAGCAACCCTTGGCCACTCAACGGCCCAGCTATGCACATATTAAGCAAGGCCCTGCCCGATCGATACTGGCAACATGCCAGCCGAAAGCGCATCCAAAAGAGCGCCCAAGAAATCCAAAGCTTATTTGCGCCCTTGGTTCACAACAAAGCGCTCAAACTATTAGCTGATAGAGGCCTGTTTATTAGCTTCCAAGGTAGCCCATCTTATCTCAGCGAACTCTATGAGTTCTTCGCAAAAGCAGGTATTCTCTTGCGCCTTATATCTGTGAACAACGATTTTGCCATGCTACGAGTCGGCCTTGTTGATCATTTGGATAAAACGAGCATTGAACGAATCCGGCAGTGTGTTGCCCAAGTTGCCAGCAAAAATGCCTTTGATTCGTTTATAAAAACCAGGCCTCGAAGGTCAATTTCTGAGCGTAACAAATAGAGTATTTTTTCAATGTCCGCCGAAGACCAGACTGTAAACTTTACGCACGATGAACGCGAAGCGCTCTATAAAACCATTTTTAATCGACGTGATGTCAGAGGAGAATTCAAGCCCGACCCGATTCCGGATGAGGTCTTGGCCCGCATATTGAAAGCCGCACATCATGCGCCCTCGGTTGGCTTTATGCAGCCCTGGAACTTTATGTTAGTTCGCTCAAAAACAGTTCGACAACAAGTACAAGAGGCTTTTACTGATGCCAATAACGAAGCAATGGAAATGTTTCCGGACAACAAGAAGCCCCTGTATCAGTCTCTGAAGCTCGAAGGAATTTTAGACTCACCGCTTAACCTTGTCGTCACCTGTGACCGTCAACGCGGCGGCCCTGTTGTGCTAGGCCGCACACATATAAAAAGCATGGACTTAAACAGCACCGTCTGTGCCGTTCAGAACTTATGGCTGGCAGCACGCGCTGAGAATGTAGGTATTGGCTGGGTTAGTATCTTTGATCAGGACAGAGTAAAAGCAATTTTAGGCATTCCCGAACATGTCGTACCTGTCGCCTACCTATGTATGGGCTATGTCTCTGAATTTAAAGTGAAGCCCGAACTCGAAAGCAAGGGGTGGCGAGAACGTCTGCCATTGGAGGACTTAATCTACTTTGATCAATGGCAGCAACAAAACCGTGACGACAGTCTAATAAAAGTTATCTCTGACCAGCCCGAAGTTTAATTATACAGCGACCTGAGGTGGCAAAACGTAGTAATAAACACTGAAGAAATGACAAATACTGCCCCCCAGTACAAACAGATGCCAGATTGCATGGTTATAGGGAATTCGTTCGACCAAATAGAAGACAACACCAAGAGTATAGATTATTCCGCCCAAAGCGAGTAAAAACACTCCTCCTTCCGGTACTGATGCGAGCAAATCCTCAGCACTTAGAATCACCAACCAACCCATAAGCAGATAGCTCGCGACGCGCAAAAGTGAAAACCGATGCTTGAAACGTATTTTCAAGAAGATACCGAAAAATGCAATGCCCCAAACAAGGGCTAATAAGCCCCAACCACCGACTTCTCTCATACTCACCATGAGGTAGGGTGTATAAGAACCTGCAATCAGGAGGTAAATAGCACAGTGATCGAACATCTTCAGCTTATCTTTTTTAACCGGGCATCGCTCGGCATGATAAAGCGTCGAAGCTAAGTATAAAGCCGTTAGACTCAAGCCAAATATACTAAAACTGGCGACTCTCCATACATCATCCATTGGAATTGCAGCGATTAACAAGACAAATAAACCCGCAATGCTTAATAGCACACCTAGCCCGTGAGTTAAGGTATTTAGCAACTCGTCTAAACTATGTTCCAGGGTTTCCACCCGCTTATTATCAACTGGCTGATCGCCCGTTTTGTCCACCACTTTGCTCATAATCACAACTTGCGCCTCAAATTTAAGTGTACACATGTTAGCTGAAGTTGGACAGAATAAGTAGTCTATTTTTTAACCATAGTTAAGTCTGACCCTGCATAGTGACTACTAACTTACGTGAACCAGCTTGATTTCTATGCTCCCCAAGATAAATCCCTTGCCACGCACCCATCGAGAACCTTCCCGAGTTAATCGGAATAGTTAAAGAGCAGCCTAGCAGCGAGGCTTTGATATGAGCGGGCATATCGTCAGAACCCTCGAGTATATGATCATAATAGGGTGCATTTTCCGGCACAAACTTATTAAAGTGCTTTTCCATATCACTGCGGACATCCGGGTCTGCATTTTCATTTAATGTGAGTGATGCTGAGGTATGTTGAATAAACAGGTTCGCTAGACCTATTGAAATCGTATTGAGCTCAGGTAAGGCTTGCTCAATTTCCCGAGTGATCAGATGAAAACCGCGGGAGCGGGCTTGAAGCTCAAGTTCTTTTTGTAGCCATACTGTGCTCATCGTTAAAGTCGCGCCCTCTTGATTCAAATTAACTAAACAATGTAAGCCTGGGGTTCTCCCTCGGCAAATCTTCTAATATTTGCGGCAGCTTTGTCCAACAAGCGCTGACGCGCCTCTTTACTCGCCCAAGCACAATGAGGGGTAACAATTAAGTTTGGAATTTCTCTATCCAGTAGTACATTTCCACCCTTAGGCGGTTCAACGGATAAGACATCTGTTGCTGCGCCGGCCAAGCGGCGTTCTTTCAATGCCTCGGCCAAAGCGTTTTCATCCACAATGCCACCTCGAGCAAGATTTAATAAATAGGCCGAAGGCTTCATTTTAGACAGGGCATTGGCATCGATTAGATTTGTAGTTTCATCACTCAGCAGGCAATGAATAGATAAGACATCAACTTGCGGCAATAGCTCTTCCAAAGCCAAGCGAGGATAGCCATCAACACTTTCCAAGCTTTGACCGGAACGAGCTGCCAGTATAACCTTCATGCCAAAGCCTTCGGCCATTTTTGCAACACCCTGTCCAAGGTCACCATAACCGAGCAGGCCAAGCGTCTTGCCTTCCAGTTCAACAATAGGGTAGTCCATCAAACAAAAAATCGGACTTGTACACCAGCGTCCATCTTGAACATCTTTAGCGTAATCCAATAAACGGTTTGTTAGTGCCAGCAACAAAGAAAAGGTATGCTGAACAATAGCCGGGCGCCCATACTGTGTGACATTACAGACCCTAACACCGGCCTCTTTAGCCGCTTGCAAGTCAATATTGTTCGTCCCTGTCGCCGTAACGGCTATCAGCTTTAGGCTGGGGTTACTTGTTATTTCTTTCTTCCCCAATAGCACTTTATTGACAACGACCACCTCAAAGCCTTTTATTCGTTCACAGACATTCGCTGATTCCGTCGTATCATAAGATTGATATTGGCTAAATGAAGACTCGATATCACTCAGGTCCAGACCATCTCCCATACTTGCTACATCAAGGAAAACCCCTTTCATCGCGCCACCTGCCTTAAGATCAATTTTGCTTCGCCAAGAAAAACGAGAGTATGTCATATCAAGCTAATTGATGACAAAAACCTGTTTAGGTACCCGAAGCTTTTTTCTTTCTAAGAGCTTGAGCTGACAATATGCGGTGTCTGTTGCCACTTTCGAATGAAGGCCGGGATTTCGGGTGCTGGGATTGGCTTAGAATAGAAAAAGCCTTGAGCATAATCACAACCAAGCCCGATTAATGACTCTTCCTGCTTCTTAGACTCGATACCTTCAGCCAAGACCTCGATAGATAAGCTATCAGCTAAGGTAATGATACTCTTGACCAGTGCTTGATCAGAGCTGTTGTTAATTAACTCATTGACAAACATACGGTCAATTTTAATCTTTGACAGGATATGGCTGAATTTTTTGATATAACCAAGAGACGAATAACCTGTACCAAAGTCATCAATACTGAATTTAAGCCCTGACTTAAGTAGCTGCTTAATACCCTTCATCACAACAGGGTCGTCGTCCAACATCAAACGTTCTGTTACTTCCAGCTCCACCCAATCCAAGGTTTGCAAAAATACCTGGTGATTATGCGTCCAGTCAGATAACTCGCGATGGTGAAAGTTAGTTGGGCTAAAGTTGATAGCAACGATAAATTCTTCATTGAAATCACTGCGCCACTCTTTAACCTGCGCAATGGCATGTTCAAATACCCAGATGTCGATATCAAATATCTGACCGGTTTTTTCGGCAACCGGAATAAACAAGTCCGGCCTAACCTTACCCAGGTCTTCATCTTCCCAGCGTAATAAGGCTTCGAAACCGGTAATACTCATATCGCGCAAATCAATCAAAGGCTGAAAATAGAGCTCTAGTTGATTATTAACGATCGCATCTTTCAATTTACTCTTAATCGTATTGTGCAACACGATGTTATACATCATTGACTGGTCAAAGAATGCAAAGGTATTACGGCCTGCTTCTTTGGCTTTATACATCGCGGTATCTGCACGACGAATCAAATCTTCAGTATTCTCGCCATCTTCAGGGTAAAGCACGACCCCGATACTACAACCTAATTGAAGCTGCGAGTCACTTAAGACAAAGTTTTCTTTAAAGGCCAATATCGTTTTATCAGCAACATCCTCAGCATCTGCGCGAGTGTTGCACTGAAAGCAAGCGATGAACTCATCGCCACCAAAACGGGCCACATAACCTCCGTAGCGAGTGATCAACTTCTTCAAGCGGGAAGCACTATCCAGCAGAATCTTATCGCCTGTACTATGCCCCAGGCTGTCATTCACCTCTTTAAAACCATCCAGGTCAATAAAAAAGATTGCCAGCTTCGAGTATTCGGCGTTTTCCTGCTGGTTAAGCATTTCATTTTTCAGGTGATATTCAATATGGCGACGGTTAGGCAAATTTGTCAGCATGTCGAAATTTGCCTGATGCTCTAACTGGTCTTCATAGGACTCTTTTGCCAAAGCAAACTCGGCAACCTGCTTTCGTCCCCGGTTCAAAGCTTCAACCAAGTCAGCAATTTCATCACTGTATTCGGGGCGATTCAGCACAATGGGCTTATAGGTTTTACTTGTTAGCTGAGCCGGCTGAACGGTTTCACGGCTAATTTTGGAAAGGTGGCGCGTCACTGCATTTTTAACAATCGTACTGAAAACAAAACTAATCAAACCGATCATCAAAGTGGAACTAATAAGGATCACGATCATCTGGTCTAATACAGACTCGGTAATCAACTCATCTTTCACATCAACTTCAATCTTACCCATATTCTGGCCGTTAAAGACCAAAGGGCTCGACAAACTTACTGGCAATTCAATATCCCCGTACTGATATTCATTGCCCAAGGCTTCTACAATTCTAACACCCTGAATTGAAGGCATACGATAGACGCCTTCCAGCAAGATATGAGTGCTATCCTGATCGACGTTCCATAAGCTTCTAGCTAACTGCTGATTAACGGCTTTGATGGTATCATTCGCTTCTTCGTAAACAGAAAGCCTTCCATCTTGATATTGTTTTACCAGCAATACCGATACCGTCACCACGGTAAAAAAGATACCGAGTGATACAAAATAAAAGGTCAAGCGGTGGCCCAGTTTCTTAAACCTTAAACCATGCTTCAACTTTTCTAGTGCGGAAAGGCCCAAAACCGTGTCCTACCTCTAGGTGAATTCGAAGAATCAATCTATCTACACTTTACATACAGCGTGATACAAGCTTAGACCATATTTTCAACAAACCTAGTAAGTCTGCTCGAAAAGTTAAGCCATCGTTGTAAGTAGATACTTTGCTTATATCTTAAGCAAAGGTATTATAGCCAGCTTTACGGAAGCATTACTTTGACAGCTTCTAAACTTTTTATTTGGAACAGCGAAACATGGCAATAAAGTCTGACAAGTGGATACGTAGAATGGCACAAGAGCAAGGCATGATTGAGCCATTCGAACCAGGGCAGGTTCGAACCGGTGAAAATGGCCGAATTATCTCTTATGGAACATCCAGTTATGGCTACGATGTTCGCTGCAGCAGTGAATTCAAGATCTTCACAAACGTCCACTCAGCAACCGTAGACCCTAAACAGTTTGATGAAAACAGCTTCGTCGATATTGATAGCGATGTTTGTATCATCCCACCAAACTCCTTTGCTTTGGCTCGAACTGTTGAGTACTTCAGAATTCCTCGTAGCGTCCTCACTGTTTGTTTGGGCAAATCTACTTATGCACGCTGCGGCATTATCGTTAACGTCACCCCATTAGAACCCGAATGGGAAGGTCACGTCACACTTGAGTTCTCTAACACCACCAATTTGCCAGCAAAAATTTATGCTAACGAAGGTGTTGCACAGATGCTGTTCTTCGAATCTGACGAAGTATGTGAAACAAGTTATAAAGATCGTGGTGGAAAATACCAGGGCCAGACTGGCGTAACGCTGCCGAAAACTTAGTTTAACTGCCTCTTCAAGTCTGAGAGAACACAAGTGGAGCAAGAAGGCGTTATCAAATATCAGCTGGTATTCGAGCATCGAAGCATCTCGATTGACGATACCAGTTTGGCTGAACTGAACCAATGCCGCCAACAAATGATGGCTCACGGGTTAATCGGCCAGGATGATAATCGCTATGAAGGCTATGGCTTTGGCAACCTATCACTGCGTTGCCAGTCAGACTCTAGCATTGAAGCGCCTCCTTCTTTCTGGATCAGCGGCACTCAAACAGGCCACCTTCCAACGCTATTCCCTCGGGATATATGCCTCGTAAACCAAAGCCACCCTGAGACAAATACAATACATGCAGAAGGTGAAACAAAGCCCTCATCGGAAAGTATGACGCATGGCGTCATCTATAAGCTTAGTGCCCGAATAAAAGCTGTGGTGCACGTTCACTCCACAGAAATATGGAAGCAACGTTCAGCGCTCAAGCTAGCTTCCACCCCCAAAGAAATACCTTATGGCACGCCAGAGATGGCAGAATCAGTGCGCCAACTATCCGCTCAATTATTACTATCTGAGAAGTCTATTCTCTTTTGCATGGACGGCCATGAAGACGGCGTTGTTGTGGCTGGTGAGTCTCTTTCTCAGTGCACCCAAACGCTAATAAACACTTTACATAGAGCAGCGACATACTCGTAAGCTTATACCAACTACCTGCAGGCTAGGCACAATGAACCGATTGAAGTTTCAAAAATCTCTCAACTCTCTTAGAGGCTGGCGTGAACGGGCATTTATGCTTGCAATAGCGGAACGCGCCCTTCCCAACGCCCTCCTATATCTTGACAGTATCGAGTCTGACAGCCCTTCAGACTCTCCACTCAAGCTTGCAGACATCGACAGCGCCTGGAACATGCTCATAATTGAGCAAGACGAAGAAGGTATTGTAGAGCTCCTCGATCTGACCCAGGCGAACATGCCTGATACCGAACAGAGCGAACATTATGGTGCCCTGCCAACTCACGATTGCCTAAGCATTCTAGAACAGGCTCTATTGGCTGGGATCAACGATGAAAAACCACGTGCATTGAGCGTTAGCCAACTGTCCTTGGAAACCATCACTCAGTTTATAGAGTTTTCCGAAGGCGACTCACTGAGCGAAAACCAGCTAATAAAGTTATTCGATTCACATCCGCTCATTGAACGCGAGTTTTCATTTCAAGCCGAACTGAGCGAGCTACTAAGATCTGCAAGCCACCCTGGAGAAGAACTGATTCTTGCCATTCGAGAGCTTGCTCAAGATGAAGGCATTAGTAATATCGGTATCAGCCTATAGACCTTAAGAGCCCTAATCTAGGGCTCTCAAAATTTGCAAGCAATTACTTGCAAAAAAATCTGCTAAATTATGTAAAAACTTCCTTGTCAATTCTACCGAAAAATTCTTTCTTCATTATAATTCCGCGCCTCCATCATTTTCTATATTGATCCATTTTCTTACTACATTTATATAACAGAGGTATCGCTTATATGATCGTTTTTACTGCCACCAATAGAGTCAACAACGAAGTTTATGTCGGCAGTGCAAGAGATAGTATGGAAGAACATTGGGCCAGACTGATCGTTCAGGCAGAAGAAGGTGGTTCAGGTGAGTTCTTAGACACTGTACGTGAATTCGGTGTTGATAACTTTACAGTAGAAACCTGGGCTTATGCTGACTCCCCTGCTGAATCCCGAGAGCTGGTTCGCGATGCCTGCGACGAGTTCAATGGCAAGCTTATCAAAACCGGACGTGCACCTGCCCCCACGGTAAATAAGGTTAATCAAGAAGTACATAGCGAGCCCAAAGCAATACAAGAAGCAAAGGCGACGAGTAAGGTAACATCAATCCATAAACAAAGCCCCGCGGCTAAGGCCGCCAGCAATACGCCTGAAGACAAGAGCAGCATTAGCCAAAATCGTAGCACAAAAAAAGAACACGGCCCTGTCACCAGCATCGATGTAAAAGCTTATCTTGCTGCCCAAGCAGAAACAGTCAAGAAAGAAGAAAAGAAAGCAGAAGTCGTCGAATTGCGAAAGTCTGATTCAACCAAAGACTTTGACGATATGAAAGCGGTCATGATGAATATCGAGATGAAGCGTCGGCAAAACCGCGCAGGTAGCAGCACTAAAACGAGTGCGCCGAAAACCAAAACATCCACTGCAAGCAAAACTAGCAATACCAGATTAAAGACCAACAAAGCTAAAACCAGCCCAGCTAAAGACAAACTACCAGAAGGACGTGTTGGCTCAGCTGCCAAGGAAAAGCGAATTAAAGAAGCCATCGCCAAAGAGAAAATGGAACGCGAAGCTGCACAGGCTGCCAAAGCGGCTGCAGAAGCAAAAGAAATGGCAGAAATTATGGCCAGACTTGACCAGCGTACGAAGGAAAAAGAAAGCCTACGTCGTAGGCGCTAGAAGCTGAGGCTCATCTCTTAAATGTTCAAACCTTTCAGGCTCAAAAGCGCTTAGGCGCGACGAACACCTGAAAGGCAAAAGCTCAATATTTCTTCAATCCATTCTTCGGGCTTGAATTCGCCAGGCGTTTGTTGGGCACTGGCGATAGAGCCAAGTAATGTTTCTGCCAATGCACCAACCATCGCACCAGCAGATATCAACGCATTCTGGGGTGCAAACTCATTTTTTTCGACTCCCTCTGTCACCAAGGCCTCAAATATCTCGGCATAGGCTCGTCGATATTTTAAGCGCTCTTGCTGAACCTTTGAGTCTACCGGTTCGGCTATCAAGGCATAAGCCAGACCACGCCCTTCTAAAGCTCTTCTAGAGAAAATCTCTAACGCCATTTTCAGACGTTGCTCACAGCTCAATGCCTCGCCTTCTTGCTGACCTTCGAGTTCATCTTCCACCTGAGGAAAAGCTGCTAGCTGTACATTCCTGACTTCTTTTTCAGTGGCCACCCGAAACACTTCTGCGCACAGTTCTGCTTTCGATGCGAAGTACTTATATACAGTACCGGTCGCAACATCTGCCCTTTCAGCCAACAAAGCAATGGTTAAAGACTGAAAACCTCCCGAAGCGACTAACTGCAAAGCAGTATCCAAGAGCAGTTTGCGCTGTGCTTTCTTTCTGGCTTCAGTTTTTTCTGTCGGGCGATATGCCATGGAATACTCTTTAGTTTTTCTCTTCACACGAGCTTATGAAGAGCTCTTAGAACTGGGTCCTTGAATTTTATCCTAAATGCGCAGAATTGACTATTGAAGCATCGCGTGATTCAATAGCACAAACAAATGAATACAAGTTCACTTTATCTAAAGGTACGGAGTAAGCGACCATGACCTCTTCTGAATCTTTCAAGCCGAGCAACGCCTATTGGCCAGAAACTCACACTGTCGAGAATCAACCCGAAGCATTGGAAAACTACAATGCCTATGAAGAAGATGCCGCACTCAAAGATGCAGTTAAAGCTCATCAAGGACAAGCTTACAGCGAGGATCTTTCACGTTTTGGCAGGGTCACCGGGTCAGCCGAAGTGCTTGAATGGGGCTTTCAGGCGAACGAGAATAAACCGGTATTCTTTACTCACAACCGCCATGGTAAGCGTATCGATGAGGTACGCTTCCACCCTTCTTACCACCAACTCATGGCGCTCTCAATTAAGGAAGGCATCCACTCTTCCCATTGGACTAAACCTGGCCCAGGCGCTCATGTCGCACGTGCCGCCAAGAGCTATATGATGAGCCAGGTTGAAGCAGGTCATGGCTGCCCTATAACTATGACTTCTGCCGCTATTCCGACACTAAAAAGGCAGCCAGATATCTATGACATATGGGCCCCCAAAGTTATGCATCGAGAATATGACTACCGAAATGTCAGCCATGAAGAAAAGGCAGGCCTCACAATAGGTATGGCAATGACCGAGAAACAAGGTGGTTCCGATGTTAGACAAAACAGTACGCGCGCCTTTGCAATGGGTGCCCAGGGACCCGGACAGGTTTACGAACTAATCGGGCACAAATATTTTGTGTCAGCCCCCATGTCAGACGCATTTTTAGTACTCGCCCAAACTAGTTCGGGTGTTTCTTGCTTCTTGGTGCCACGCTGGCGACCCGATGGCAGCAAGAATCCGATGCAAGTACAACGCCTGAAAAATAAAATGGGGAACGTCTCCAATGCTTCCAGTGAGACTGAGCTACGCGGAGCAATGGGGTGGATGATCGGCGAAGAAGGTCGAGGTGTATCGGTAATTTTAGAGATGGTTGCCATGACCCGCTTTGACTGCATGATTGGCACCTCGGGCATGATGCGCCAGGCAATCTCCCAAATCACTCATCACTGCCGCCAACGCAAGGTGTTTGGCAATACACTCGATAAACAACCACTCATGCAAAATGTACTCGCCGACCTGATTATTGAGCACGAAGCAGCTACGGCTTTAAGCATGCGCATGGCGAGGGCACTCGACTTAAGCAGTGAACACGAGCAGGAAAAACATTTAGTGCGCATGGGAACTGCTATCGGCAAATACTGGATCTGCAAGCGGGCCCCCGGCCACGCCTATGAAGCAATGGAG
>NZ_LWFZ01000144.1:0-1610 GCF_001635225.1 Oleiphilus sp. HI0086 | reverse complement strand
CGCATATTCAGTGCTAAATCATTGAGTAGCTGAATACGTCGGTCTTCAGGGAAGAAGTTGATAATTCGGTCGAGCGCCTGGTTTGCGTTGTTAGCGTGGAGCGTAGAAATACAGAGATGGCCAGTTTCAGCAAAGGCTAGCGCGTGCTCCATCGTCTCTCTGTCCCTGATCTCACCAATTAGAATAACATCCGGCGCCTGACGCAGAGTATTCTTAAGCGCGGCTCTATAGCTTCGGGTATCAACCCCGACTTCACGTTGGTTTATTACACTCTTCTTATGTTTATGGACGAACTCTACAGGGTCCTCGATAGTGATAATGTGACCACCTGCGTTCGAGTTACGGTGATCTATGAGTGCTGCGAGAGAGGTAGATTTGCCCGAACCTGTACCACCAACAAATAACACTAGGCCACGTTTAGCCATTACGACCTCTTTTAATACTTGCGGTAAACCCAGGTCATCAGCCTTTGGAATCTCTGTGACGATATTACGTGCAACGATTGAAATCTCGTTTCGCTGTTTGAATATATTGATACGGAAGCGACCAACACCGGAAATTGTATAGGCTAGGTTCATTTCTAGCTCTTGCTCAAATTCCTTTGTTTGTTCGCTATCCATCACGCTATATGCAATATCTTGTATTACCCCAGGCTGTAAAGGCTCTTGCTCTAGCGGTTTTAACTTTCCGTGAAACTTTGCGCAAGGCGGCGCGCCGGTACTTAAATACAAATCAGAACCGTCATTACGTGCTAGCACAGTTAAGTATTTTTCAAATTTCATCGAGAATATCCTATTCGTCAGATCAAGAGAGTAAAGAAATCTAGACAATAAGAAATAGACTATATGTGTGGGTTTCGCCAGCTTGAAATGATTTGATGGATACTTGAGCGGTAAAAACGTGAAGTATGAGAGGTAGTACAAGAAGGGAGGAAGAATTGAGCCATATTGTTTATGTAAAACTGAAAATATGGCTCAATCAGAGCTAACTACTGTTCTAACAAGATGCGTAACATTCTTCTTAGAGGTTCAGCAGCACCCCATAGTAGCTGATCACCTACAGTAAACGCTGAAATATACTCCGGCCCCATTGTAAGCTTACGAATACGACCAACAGGAATGCTTAGCGTACCAGTTACTTCAGTAGGTGTAAGCTCATTAATCGTTTGCTCACGATCATTCGGAATAACCTTAACCCAGTCGTTCGCCTTCGCTAATTTTTGCTCAATCTCTTCCACTGAAATATCTTTCTTCAGCTTGATCGTTAAGGCCTGGCTATGACAACGCATTGCGCCAATACGCACGCACAGGCCGTCAATAGGGATCGGTGTGTCTTCAATGCCTAGTATTTTGTTTGTCTCGGCGCCAGCTTTCCACTCCTCCCTGCTTTGCCCTGAAGGTAGCTGGGTATCGATCCAAGGAATCAGGCTACCCGCAAGCGGCACACCGAATTGGTCTTTTGGAAACTCATCAGAACGCAGCCTTTCAGCGACCGCTTTGTCGATATCAAGGATTGCGCTTGCAGGGTCTGATAGTGGATTAATTACAGTATTATGAATATCACCCATCTGCGAGATTAGTTCACGCATATGCTTGGCACCAGAACCTGAA
>NZ_LWFZ01000143.1:0-703 GCF_001635225.1 Oleiphilus sp. HI0086 | reverse complement strand
TTGAAGACAAGGAGTGGGCTGAGACCTGGTACCTAGAAGCATTTGATAGTGAGAATGCTTTTTACACTATCAATCGCCAAAGCAGTATTTGGAGCGATAAAGATGACTTTTATGCACTTAACTACAAAGATAAAACAAAGTTTTTAACTGGCGAAAACTTTATTGAGGTGGTGCCATTCGCATTATGCTTGATGAAGTAAACTAATTATTCTTGGCTATCAAGGCTCGTTCTCAAAAGACTGCAAGCTTCTGAGAACGACCTAGCGTCTAGGGTTATGATAAGACTGTAGATAGATGGACGCTTCCTGAGAAGTCGTTTGTAGACCATTCTTTAAATGCTTTTGCTCCGAGCTTTACTGTATTCTTAGAAGGCGAGTTTGAGCAAGTCACCAAAGCTTGCGAGTAAACTTTACTCACCTCCTTTGCAGAAAAGCCCAGACTCTCTCGAAGCAGCTCCACAATAAGCATATGCCGCTGCTTTGACGACAAGCCATTCATCTTAACGACAAACTCTACTGCCCCAATAAAAAACAAACCAACTTCACTTCGGTTTTCTTGATCCTCAAATACTCGTTTCTCTCCAGCCCCTTGATGAACACTATTAATATGAAACTGAGCAAAATCAATTAATTGGGATGAGAACCCTACAGCGTTACCCTCTTCAGTTTCATGCCTGCTTAGCTGACTTGCACGGTACAGCGAC
>NZ_LWFZ01000142.1:0-845 GCF_001635225.1 Oleiphilus sp. HI0086 | reverse complement strand
TCGAAGCCACTACCTTCTTCAACAGTGATAACACCTTCTTTACCTACTTTTTCCATCGCTTCAGCAATGATGCTACCAACAGAGCTATCGCTGTTTGCTGAGATTGTGCCTACTTGAGCAATCGCTTTAGTATCTTCACATGGACGAGCAAAGCCTTTAACCGCTTGAACTGCAACTTGCACACCTTTGTCGATGCCACGTTTCAGGTCCATTGGGTTCATACCCGCAGCAACAGCCTTCAAACCTTCGTTAACGATAGACTGAGCCAAAACTGTTGCAGTCGTTGTTCCATCACCCGCAGCATCATTAGTTTGTGATGCAACTTCTTTTACCATCTGCGCACCCATGTTTTCGAACTTGTCTTTAAGCTCGATTTCTTTCGCAACAGACACACCATCTTTAGTCACCGTCGGTGCACCAAAAGATTTGTCTAATACAACGTTACGACCTTTAGGGCCCAAAGTTACCTTTACTGCATCTGCTAGAATGTTTACACCGGCCAACATGCCTTGACGAGCCGAATCACCAAATTTAACGTCTTTAGCGCTCATATACTTTTCCTACTTAAACTGTTTGCCTATTTAGTTAGGCACTTTTAAAATAATTCTCTGAACCGGCTAACCGGTACTAAGCTTCTATCACGCCGTAAAGGTCGCTTTCACTCATAATCAATAGCTCTTCACCATCGATCTTAACGGTATTACCAGCATATTGACCAAACACTACAATATCGCCTTCTTGTACAGCCAAAGCTTTAACATCACCGTTATCCAGAATTTTTCCAGTACCCACAGCTATTACTTCACCCTGAGAAGGTTTTTCAGTCGCACTACCAGGCAATACAA
>NZ_LWFZ01000141.1:0-1391 GCF_001635225.1 Oleiphilus sp. HI0086 | reverse complement strand
TCGATTTATCGTTGTATTACATGACGATTGATGACTCAATTGTTCGACGAGAAAACATTGATGGAGATCGTTACTACGAAAATGGTGGCGAGACCACGCATCAGGGGGCAGAGTTATCAATACTACAGACCTTAACAGAGGAATTATCCGCACGATTGGCTTATAGCTACTCGGAGCACGAGTATGTGAACGATGAAGATTATGGCGATAACGAGCAAGCTGAGGCGCCTAACAGTTTGGCTAACTTACGTTTGAACTATTCTCCTCAAAAGGTGCAGGGTTTGACGACTTCATTGGAGCTTGAGCATATTGGTGAGTATTGGATGGATGACAATAACACTAAAAAATATGGCGGCTATACGGTTACACACTTAAAAGCACTATATAAAATTTCTGAACAGCTCAAATTGAGCGCTAAGATTAATAACCTGTCGAATAAAGTGTATGCGGAAAATGCCAGCTTCAGTTACGGCAAAGAGAAGTATACACCAGGGGCTCCGCGTCAGTTATTCGCAGGTATTGAGTATCGGTTTTAAGACATGATGACTAAAGAACGCTCAGGTATTTTTTTCATACTGTGCCTTTTGCTTGCACTCTTATTGACCTGCAACCAAGATGCAGAGGCAGCAAAAAAGCATGGAGCAATGAAAAACAGTTTGCTGCCTGAGTGTCAAGGTATGGCACTTCCATCTGTGCATTGTGGACGCGCTCCATCGTATGCCGAGGGTAAGGATAAAGTGTATGTGGTCTTCTCTCAGAATGGCCATATCTACTTATCTTCATCATCAGATGAAGGGCGCAGCTATACGCCTCCTATTGCTGTTAATCGGCGACCTGAAGCGATTTATGATGATGGCGAGAATAGGCCAAAGATCCTGTTGGGAAAACAACAAGAGATCTTTATCTCATGGACGCATAAGACGCCTGGGCGCTATTCGGGGGATGTGCGTTTTGCTCGTTCACTCGATGGCGGTCAAAATTTTTCTGAACCGATTACGATCAACAATGACAAAGCACTAATCGGTCATCGTTTTGATGCGATGCTGATGGATGGTACAGGGCGTTTATATTTATTCTGGATTGATAAACGAGATAAAAAAGCCGCTCGTGACAGGAATCAAGACTACTTAGGGGGATCGATATATTTCACCTACTCTGACGATGTAGGCGCTAGCTTTCAGCCCGATAAAAAGTGGGTTGATCATAGTTGTGAATGTTGTCGTTTGGCCCTAGCAAATGATTCGAACCAAGATGTAGCGATCTTATGGCGGCATGTATTCCCAGGCAGCATTCGAGACCATGCTATTGCCTATGTCAAAGACTGGAAGTCTATGCAGAACGCTCATCCAGCTAAAGCGGCTATAGATAACTGGGTGATTGAAGGCTGTCCT
>NZ_LWFZ01000140.1:0-807 GCF_001635225.1 Oleiphilus sp. HI0086 | reverse complement strand
ATTACAATCTCTGTTGCCAATCCTTTGCGCGGCTGCTGTTCATACAGAAACGGCTCCCAAGGCGGGCCTGCCAAACGTAGAGCTTTCTTAGGCGCCACATTCGATGCGCCTTCATCATTAAGGCCTTGACCTGCAAACACCCTCATACTGACAAGCAGCAACCCGCCAATCAGTATGAGAGCATTTCGAAGCACTGGTAGCATAAACAACAATACCCTGATCAGGACTTTAGCTGTTATCAGCTAGATAGAACCAGGTATCAAGCACCGAATCGGGATTTAGTGAAATACTATCGATATCCTGCTCCATTAACCAACGCGCTAAGTCAGGATGGTCTGAGGGGCCTTGCCCACAAATACCAACGTATTTGTTTGCTCGCTTGCAAGCGTTAATAGCATTTTCCAGTAGTGCTTTAATCGCCTCGTTACGCTCATCAAACAAGTGAGCAATGATTCCAGAATCTCTATCGATACCGAGTGTTAACTGAGTTAAATCATTGGAACCAATTGAGAAACCATCGAAGTGCTCCAGGAACTGATCTGCCAAAATAGCATTTGCAGGCAGCTCACACATCATAATGACTTTCAGGTCGTTCTCACCACGCTTTAGGCCTTTCTCGGCCAGCAATTCTACCACGTGCTTGGCCTCGCCAACTGTTCTGACAAAAGGCACCATAACTTCAACATTGGTCAGGCCCATTACATCGCGTACACGCTTAAGCGCTTCACACTCTAAATAGAAACAGTCACGGAAGGTTTCAGAAATATAGCGCGATGCACCACGGAAGCCGAGCATGGGGTTTTCTTC
>NZ_LWFZ01000139.1:0-776 GCF_001635225.1 Oleiphilus sp. HI0086 | reverse complement strand
CAATGAGTGGGCGACAAACTGTTTTCTATAGCTTTACTTCGCTATATACTGCGCGGTTTACCGGCCTCTTTACATCAAGGGCTGACTCTTTTTTAGGCTCGCAGACCAAAATTAAAGCGCACATGATACATCTATCAACTATTCCTGTCGAAAATAAAGCGCAATACGGTTCATGGCAGTCTCAACTTAGCCAGTGCAAAATAAGTACTGCAGACTTGCTGAACAAGCTAGGTCTGAACGATCATCCTTTAGTAGATGAAGAGGCTGAGCGTTTGTTTGAATTAAGAGTACCACCACGTTACTTGGCAAGTATTCGTTCAAACGACCCGAATGACCCACTTCTTCTACAAGTACTTCCTCAAAATAGAGAGTTCAAGCAAGTCGATGGTTTTAACGATAGCCCTCTGAACGAGGAAGAGTACTCTCCCGTCAAAGGCTTACTGCACAAGTACAATAATCGGGTATTACTCATGAGTAGTACTGTGTGCGCTATTAACTGTCGTTACTGCTTCCGCCGGAATTTTCCTTATGACGCGCATCGCCAATCAAAAAACGAATGGCGAAAGGTCTTCAACTACATTGAAGAACACAAAGAATTAGATGAGGTAATCCTGAGCGGTGGCGAACCCTTAATACACAATAACGACCACCTTGCCTGGCTAATAAACAATATTGCTGATATCAAGCATATCCAACGCATTCGTATTCATTCTCGAATGGTCGTCAGTATCCCGGAAAGAATCGACCAAGAACTATTAAAAATATTTTCTGATTGC
>NZ_LWFZ01000138.1:0-597 GCF_001635225.1 Oleiphilus sp. HI0086 | reverse complement strand
CTTCAGGGTCCAGACGCTTGGACAGATCACCATTTGCCGCCGCAAAAACAAGTCGGTCGATTTCTTGTTCGATAGCGACTTCGTTAGTTCGGTCAGCCCACTCAACAACCGTACCAATACGTTCGTTATCGTCGTTTGTAATAGGGTTCACAACCAAGTCCATATTACGGCCACCAATATTCAGACTTGCCGAATACTCACTCGTCAGGCTCTCTAACAATTGTTTCTGATGCGAGGGGTTCTTATGGAAGACATCAATACTGCTTCCTAACAAGGTATTGACGTTGAAATTACCCAGGTCTTTTTGAATGTCCCTTTCTGCATTTCGCAAGGTCGATATCACTGCATCATTCATGTAGATAATATCGCGGTCGGCATTGGCCACCATGACATTTGCCGAAACACTATCCAAGGCTTGCTTGATACGCGCATTATCATTAGCGACACTACGCTCTTTAGCCAATCGTTTTAGCTCTTCAGTTTGATCATCCCACTCTACGACCGTACCAATGCGCTCACCCTCATCATTAACAATCGGGTTAACAACAAGGTTTAGATTACGACCACCCACCACAATATCTGCAGAGTATTCAGCAG
>NZ_LWFZ01000137.1:0-876 GCF_001635225.1 Oleiphilus sp. HI0086 | reverse complement strand
TTCAAGCATACTTATCGGTGAGCATACGATTCCTTGCACACAAAATAAGACGATCTCTGAAACCGATTGGTCAGGCTGCGATATTGTTATCGAAGCGTCCGGCAAAATGAAGAGCAAGCAGGTACTTCAGGCCTATCTCGATCAGGGTGTGAAGCGCGTTGTCGTGACCGCTCCGGTCAAAGAAGAGGGTGTACTAAATATTGTGATGGGTGTGAACGATGACCTGTATGACCCAGAGGTCTACCCGATTATTACTGCTGCATCATGCACAACAAACTGCCTGGCGCCGGTGGTTAAAGTGATCCATGAAAGTCTAGGTATTAAACATGGCTCAATGACAACTATTCACGATATTACCAATACCCAGACCATTCTCGATGCGCCCCATAAGGATCTGCGACGTGCACGAGCCTGTGGTATGAGCCTGATTCCAACCACCACCGGTTCAGCTACGGCGATCACTCATATCTTTCCAGAGTTAAAAGGTAAGTTAAACGGTCATGCGGTACGTGTTCCATTAGCCAATGCATCGATCACTGACTGTGTATTCGAACTAGAAAAAGAAAGCTCGGTAGAAGAAGTGAACGCTCTATTAAAAAGTGCTTCTGAAGAAGCACTACAAGGCATACTCGGTTACGAAGAGCGGCCACTGGTTTCTATCGATTACAAAACCGATCCTCGTTCAGCCATCATTGATGCGCCTTCAACTATGCTGGTTAACGGCACTCAACTTAAGCTTTATGTGTGGTATGACAATGAATGGGGCTATGCCAATCGAACAGCTGAGCTGGTTCGTAAAGTCGGCCTCATCGACCAGAAAATTAATCACTAAGGCCATATTTGAAAACCATGAATATCAATAAACTCTCACCAGAA
>NZ_LWFZ01000136.1:0-766 GCF_001635225.1 Oleiphilus sp. HI0086 | reverse complement strand
GCAGTCATTTTCGTGGTATCGATTGCTTTGTATGAATACTTTGGTTACGCAGAAATAGGCTCGGATAGTGCGCCTGTTACTATGATAGAAGCCAGAAAAATTAACGAGTCTTTGTATCACAAACCCTATGAAGTGGAGGGTATCAAAGCGCTTTCTTCTTCATCACTCGCGGGAACTGATGTGAATCACAACTTAAGTGTTGATGAAAGTCAGAACTTGCTGGCTGATGAAGGTCTTAAAGATATGTTCGAATATTTCCTATCTACTCTTGGAGAGTATGAACTAGAGCAGGTTATTGCTTCAATCCAAGAAACTATTAAAGCAGAGCTAAGCGAACCGGCTCGTTCACAAGCTCTGGACCTACTTAAACGTTATATTGACTACAAAATCGGTATCGAGGAGCTTCAGCAGGGTTTTGTTGTATACGATTCGGGAGTAAATATGGTCGATAAACTGATAGCTCAGCAGTCTGAGATTAAGACCTACAGAGAGCGCTTCTTTGATCAAGTTGAATATGAAGCATTCTTTGCTTCTGAAGATATCCAGAACAGGTTCTTGATTCAGCAGTTAAAAATCAACAGTGATGAAACACTAACAGCAACAGAAAAACAACAACATATAGAGATAGCGAGCCTTGAACTACCAGAGGACATTAGAGCAACGAGGCAGCGCGCTCAGCAACATGCATTGCTATCAGAACAAGTTAGAAAAATGAAAGCCGATAATGCGCCCGCTAGCGAAGTGTATCAGCTGCGGGAGAACATGC
>NZ_LWFZ01000135.1:0-474 GCF_001635225.1 Oleiphilus sp. HI0086 | reverse complement strand
TCCTTGATACCACCAATACTACGCTCTAGCTTCTGCATTTCGCGAGTCAGCATCAAAGATTCTTTTTTAGTCAACTTATCAAAAGTACCATCAGTGCTTTGAGTCTCAAGATCGCGGAAACGACGAATGCTCTGACGAATCGTTTTGTAGTTAGTCAACATACCACCCAACCAACGGTGGTTTACGTAAGGCATACCAGCGCGGCTTGCCTCTTCTTTAACAATCTTGCCAGCAGCACGCTTAGTACCAACGAACAATACCTTGTTCTTACCTTCTGACAGCTTTTTAACGAAAGCTAAAGATTCATTAAACGCAGGAACTGTTTGCTCCAGGTTAATGATGTGAATTTTGTTACGAGCACCAAAGATGTACTTACCCATTTTAGGGTTCCAGTAACGAGTTTGGTGACCAAAGTGTACACCTGCTTTAAGCAGGTCACGCATAGATACTGATGCCATGTTCTTTTCCTTTAAT
>NZ_LWFZ01000134.1:0-9729 GCF_001635225.1 Oleiphilus sp. HI0086 | reverse complement strand
ATCTTGGTCGAAAGCTATTAGAACGGTTTGATCAACCTTATTATCTATTTCGACAAAGGCTGAAGGGATGTAAGTCAGGTCCAATGAGGCGCTAAACTGATCTAGAATATTGAATGAGTCATCTTCACGGAGAAACTCTATCTGATCATTGCTGTAGGTGCAGTGTCCGTCATCGCTGCTGATTGCGGAGGACATTTGCTCCTTAGCTTCGACGAATGTTTGAACAAGTTTTTCGCTGTCGATGGCAGCAATAAGGTTTTCCATAAAATCTAGGGGGTTGTTTGCTGATTCTACGGTTCCCTCGTCATCTAGTGTGTAGTTCATATCTGCGCTGATCTGTTGCAATATAAAGTCGCGGACGGCTTCCTCGTCAGCTGAAAGGTCAGATAAAATTGGGTTACCACTAGCGTCAATAGATTTAGATTGCAGGCCTTTAAAGCTATTAATGAAGTCCTCAAGGTAAAGTTTGTATTCGCTATTTTCTTCATTTGCGAGTACTTCGTAGCTTTGGTTTTGAACTATCTGCCTTGTTGGCAGATGGGCTTGGCATAGCTGCTCGGTTGTTTGGAAGGTCGGTGTACAGGCCGCGAGTACTGATAGTGCAGAAAGGCCTGCGAGCGTATTTCTTAATAATTTCATTTAAGCTGGGCTCCTAATTTCTGCCAGGTTTTATGAAGTATGTAAGCATCATTTGCAGCGCGGTGCCGAACAAGCTGTAGCTCATCTATAACGCCAGCTCTGATGTCCTGCCATCTATCGATTTGCTCTTCATCGAGAATTGATGAGAGGGAGTCTAGATGGAAGTTGGGTTTGCATTTTGCCGCTTTAAATAGGCGATGAAGCCAAAAACTATCGAAGGCCCAGGCATCGCAATATACATCCCCACTAAGTAGATCATTAAGTTCGCGAACAACCTGGCTAATCTCAGCGCCTTCTTGTTGAAGTTGGTCTTTACTGATTCCATGTATTCGCGCGGCTTTTTCTGACCAGTCTTTCCATAATACGTGCGGTTTGATCAGCCAGCTTCTGGTGCTGCCATCAGCCAGGCAAACACCTACTTCAATAGGGTAGCTGGATAGGAGGTCTAGGCTGGAAGCTTCGAAGTCAATAAAAACAGGGTTGTTGTCGCTAGGCATCTAAGGGTATTCGCGTGAGTAGGTAGTGGGTCGGCTGGTGAAATTGGACGCCGATATAATCCGGCCATATTAATCGTTAAGCAAAGGCTCTGCAATTACTGTACGAGTTTGGTGTGATCTTGACCATAAAAAATTGATTACCACTCGGTTAGTTTCTGTAGAAGTGGGAGTATTTTTATTGATTTGTGTCAATAAATTGGCGCAATTTATGTGTTGGGCCTTGAAAATGTCCAGGCGAGCCTTATCTATGTCATAACGAAGTTTACTGAACTTAGATACTATTGATTCCTTCGGGGGGATAACTTATGAGAATTGATCGTTTGACGAGCCGTTTGCAGGTTGCGATATCAGATGCGCAATCTATAGCCTTGGGAAAGGATCATCAGTTTATAGAGCCGGTGCATTTGATCCAGGTTCTAATTGACCAAAATGGCAGCGTATCCGCCTTATTGAGACAGCTTTCTGTAGATGTAAAACAATTTAGAACTGAGCTTGGTCGTCTGGTTGATGAATTACCGACCGTCGAAGGTGCAGACGGTGATGTGCATATGTCCAACGACCTGGGGCGAATGCTGAACATTGCTGATAAGTTAGCGCAGAAAAAAGGCGATCAGTTTATTTCAAGTGAGATGGTCTTACTTGCTGCGACTGGTGATAAAGGTGCTTTAGGCGCTTTGATGAAATCTTATAAGGTAGAAAAAGCTGCTTTAGAAGAAGCGATTGACCAGGTGAGAGGAGGTGATGGCGTGAATGATCAAGGGGCTGAGGAAAATAGAGAGGCATTAGATAAATTTACGGTTGATTTGACGGCTAGAGCCGTAGAAGGAAAACTGGACCCGGTTATTGGTCGTGATGATGAGATTCGTCGCACGGTGCAGGTTCTTCAACGTCGACGTAAGAATAACCCCGTTTTGATAGGTGAGCCGGGTGTCGGTAAAACAGCTATTGTCGAAGGTTTAGCTCAACGAATTGTAAACGGTGAAGTACCTGACGGCTTAAAAGATAAGAGAGTCTTGTCCTTGGATATGGGGGCATTGATTGCCGGGGCTAAGTTTCGAGGTGAATTTGAGGAGCGCTTGAAAGGTGTGCTTAATGAGCTGAGTAAGCAAGAAGGGCAGATAATCCTCTTTATCGATGAAATTCATACCATGGTTGGTGCTGGTAAGGCAGAGGGCTCAATGGATGCGGGGAATATGTTGAAGCCTGCACTTTCTCGAGGTGAGCTGCATTGTGTTGGCGCTACTACGCTTGATGAATATCGTGAATATATAGAGAAAGATGCTGCCTTGGAAAGGCGTTTCCAGAAAGTTCTAGTAGAGGAGCCGGTTGTTGAAGATACCATTGCTATTCTGCGCGGTTTGAAAGAGCGTTACGAAGTCCATCATGGGGTAGAAATTACCAATAGTGCAATTATCGCTGCAGCCAAGCTTTCTCATCGCTATATAGCTGATCGCCAATTACCGGATAAGGCGATAGATTTGGTTGACGAGGCAGCAGGCCAAATTCGAATGGAGATGGACTCAAAGCCAGAAGCTTTAGATCGCTTGGAGCGCCGTTTGATTCAAATGAAAATCGAGCGGGAGGCGCTTAAGAAGGAGCAGGATTCTTCATCTAAAAAGAGCCTTGTAGAGCTGAATGAGCAAATTTCTGAACTTGAAAAGGAATTTTCAGATCTGGAAGAAGTCTGGTTGGCAGAAAAGGCAGCTCTGCATGGTTCCCAGAAAGTTAAGAGTCAGTTAGAGCAGGCTAGGGTCGAATTGGAGAGTGCTCGTCGAGAGGGTGACTTGGCATTGATGTCGGAATTGCAGTACGGGAAGATTCCCGAATTGGAGCGCCAGTTGGATATGGCGAGCCAGGCTGAAATGATGGGTATGACCTTATTACGTAATCGAGTGACCGAAGAAGAGATAGCAGAAACAGTATCGAAGTGGACGGGTATTCCGGTCTCAAAAATGCTGGAGGGCGAAAAGGATAAGTTGTTGAGAATGGAAGGTTCTCTGCATGAGCGGGTAATTGGTCAATCTGAAGCAGTGCAAGCGGTATCCGATGCAGTACGTCGTTCTCGTGCGGGTTTGGCTGACCCTAATCGTCCAAATGGCTCCTTTCTATTTTTGGGGCCAACAGGTGTCGGTAAAACCGAACTTTGTAAAGCCTTGGCGAGTTTCCTCTTCGATACTGAAGATGCGATGGTTCGTATCGATATGTCCGAATTTATGGAAAAGCATTCGGTGGCTCGCCTAATTGGCGCTCCTCCTGGATATGTAGGCTATGAAGAAGGTGGCTATTTGACAGAGTCTGTCCGCAGGAGACCCTATTCGGTATTGCTATTGGATGAGGTGGAGAAGGCACACCCGGATGTGTTCAATATCTTGCTTCAGGTATTGGAAGATGGTCGTTTAACTGATGGTCAAGGTCGTACTGTCGATTTCAGGAATACGGTTATTATCATGACGTCTAATTTGGGTTCTGATGTTATCCAGGCTATGGGAATGGAAGGCGCGGGTTATGATCAGATAAAGAATGCTGTCATGGATTCTGTATCGGCTCATTTTAGGCCGGAGTTTATCAACCGTATTGATGAAGTGGTGGTCTTCCATGCTTTGGGAGCCCAGCAAATTCAGGGTATAGCGCAGATTCAATTGAAAGGCTTAAGTAAGCGTTTGTTAGAGCAGGATATTACCTTGGAGTTTGAGGCGGATGCTATGGCTAAGTTGGCCGAAGCCGGGTTTGATCCGGTTTATGGGGCAAGGCCTCTAAAGCGAGCTATACAGCGTTGGGTTGAGAATCCATTGGCTCAGAATTTGTTGGCAGGTGATTATGTGTCGGGTGACACTATAGTAGCGAGAGCTGAAGCAGATGAAATAGTGTTTGAAAAAAGGTAGTAAGGCACCGAGCTTTTGGTATGGTCTAAAGGCTCGGTGTCCTCCGTATTGTATTATTGGCAGTAGTCTTCAATTTGTTTTTGGAAGTTTGCCTTCTTTTCGTTGATCTCTTCAGGGCTTAGGAAGCGGGTGACGCCTTCTTCAACAACTGTTATGCGGCTAGTTTCAGCAATAACTCTAAGGTTTTCTCTGATTGCTTTACATTTTTCTTCAATCTCAATTTTTCTAGCTTCTTCTTGAGCGATCCCTTGTCGAACTTGCATTTCTTTGGCTGTTTTTTCATCGATAGCTTTTGCTTGGTTTTGTGCGCTGGTGCGCTGTGATGCAGTGCTAGTTTTAATTTGAATACTGGTCGACTCGGTATGGTTTGGTTTCTTGTCC
The DNA here is from genome assembly GCF_001635225.1 of Oleiphilus sp. HI0086. Taxonomy (NCBI): domain Bacteria; kingdom Pseudomonadati; phylum Pseudomonadota; class Gammaproteobacteria; order Oceanospirillales; family Oleiphilaceae; genus Oleiphilus; species Oleiphilus sp. HI0086. The sequence continues at coordinate 5,330 of NZ_LWFZ01000134.1, read as the reverse complement.
GTATAGTGAGTGTTGCCGTTACTATCGACCCATTTATAGACTTCAGCCGAAGTTGCTATGGTTGTAGCACAGCTAATTAAAAGAAAAGCGCAAAGCTTTAAAGTGGTTGTGAATAATGCGCTGTTCAGTGTGAGCGTCATGGTTTCGATTTCCTGTCAGATCATAGAATTTTGGTCAATTGACATTCTAACTATAAACCATAGACGGTTTTTTGGACGAGAAAAGCCGAAAAAATACAAAACTGGGTCAAAAAAATGCAAATTATATTGACTCTAATGATTTAAGTGTCAGAATTACGGGTTGCTTTTTCTAGGGTTTTACAAGTGTCGTTTTTCAACGTTAATCGTTTGACGGTAATAGTATCCCCCAGCGTATTTGAGCTTCTTACTTTGCTTGATAGAAAATGTAAGAGGCAGTGGTAAAACAGGAGTCTAGCATGACATAAAAGTGCTGGACTTTATGGCGAAACTCTACGCCAAATTTACCATCAAAGTAACGCTAGATTGCATCCAGTGCACTTCCAAAAGAAGTGAGAGTTAACTCGGATTAAGCTTCCATAAACTATTTAACAGAAGGTAATTATCGTGGAGCTATTATCTGGCGCCGATATGATTGCTCGTTTTTTACAAGACGAGGGTGTCGAGTACATATACGGTTATCCTGGTGGTGCAGCGCTGCATATTTATGATGCGCTTTTCAGACAGGATAAAGTTGAACATATTTTGGTTCGTCATGAGCAGGCAGCTGTTCATATGGCGGATGGTTACGCGCGAGCGTCTGGTAAGGCGGGTGTCGTGCTCGTTACGTCTGGACCTGGTGCGACGAATACAATTACAGGTATTGCTACAGCCTTTATGGATTCTATTCCAATGGTTGTGCTTTGCGGGCAGGTGCCTTCAACCTTAATTGGTGAAGATGCTTTTCAGGAAACCGATATGATGGGCGTATCTCGTCCTGTTGTTAAGCATAATATGGCTGTAAGGCATGCCTCAGAAATACCAGAGGTCTTGAAAAAGGCTTTCTATATTGCGCAGTCGGGTCGTCCGGGGCCGGTTGTTGTGGATATTCCTAAGGATATGACGGCGCCAAATGAACGTTTTGAATACGTTTACCCCAAAAAGGTGAAGTTGCGTTCTTATACGCCGCCGGTAAGAGGGCATTCTGGTCAGATTAAGAAAGCGGTCGATATGTTATTGGCAGCTAAGCGTCCGGTAATCTATGCGGGTGGTGGTGTTATTCTGGGGCAAGCATCCAAGCAGTTGGTAGAGTTGGTTGAGCGCTTGAATTATCCAGTAACCACAACGCTAATGGGTTTGGGTGCATATCCTGGTACTGGTGAGCATTCTCTGGGAATGCTGGGGATGCATGGTACCTACGAAGCCAATGAGGCAATGCATAATTCCGACTTGGTTTTAGCGGTTGGTGCTCGATTTGATGATCGAGTGACGAATGGCACTGACAAGTTTTGCCCGGGGGCAAGAATTGTTCATATCGATATTGATCCGGCAAATATTGCAAAAACAGTTAAGGTTGATGTGCCAATCGTTGGGCCGGTGGGATCAGTGCTTAATGATATGTTGGCGATTCTGGAGGATGCAGAGGAAACGCCAGATCAAGAGGCTTTGGCTTCTTGGTGGAAGAGTATAGATGGCTGGCGTGCTCGTCACGGTGGTCGCTACGACCCTTCGACCGAGGAAAGCATTAAACCGCAACAAGCGATCGAGGCGATGTATAGAGCGACGAAAGGTGATGCTTACGTTTGTTCTGACGTCGGGCAGCACCAGATGTTTGCAGCTCAGTACTATAAATTTGATAAGCCAAATCGTTGGATTAACTCTGGTGGTTTAGGGACGATGGGTTTTGGTTTGCCAGCGGCAATGGGGATAAAGCTTCATTATCCTAATGAGGAGGTTGTCTGCGTAACGGGTGAAGGCAGTATTCAGATGAATATTCAGGAACTGTCGACCTGTAAGCAATATGACTTGCCGGTGAAGGTTTTAATACTGAACAATCAGGCTTTAGGGATGGTTAAGCAGTGGCAGGATATGAATTATGAATCGCGCCACTCTCATTCGTATATGGAGTCCTTGCCAGATTTTACTAAGTTGGTGGAATCATATGGTCATGTTGGTTTGACTGTCACTAAACTTAGCGAGCTGGATACGACGATGGAGAAGGCTTTTGCGATGAAAGATCGTTTGGTTTTCATCAACGTTTATGTTGATCCGAAAGAGCATGTTTATCCGATGCAAATTGCGCGCGGATCTATGAATGACATGTGGTTAAGCAAAACGGAGAGGACTTAAGCCATGCGTCGAATAATTTCAGTTTTGTTAGAGAATGAGCCGGGAGCTCTGTCGCGTGTTGTAGGGCTGTTTTCACAGCGAAATTATAATATCGAGACATTAACTGTTGCGCCGACGGATGATGGTACGCTGTCTCGTTTAACGGTTACAACTTCAGGCTCCGACAAGGTCATTGAGCAGATTACCAAGCAGCTAAACAAGTTGGTTGAAGTGGTGAAGCTGGTTGATCTGACGGAAGGTGCTCATATAGAGCGCGAGTTGATGTTGGTTAAGATTAAGGCAGCGGGCTCTCAAAGAGCAGAGATTAAGCGTTGTGTTGATATCTTTCGTGGTCAGATAGTGGATGTTACTAGTTCTGCCTATACGGTACAGATCACAGGTAATAGCGACAAGTTGGATGCATTTATTGCTTCGATAGCTGAAGGAAGTGTGCTCGAGGTGGTTCGTTCGGGTGTTTCAGGTATTGCGCGTGGCGAGAAAGTGCTAAGTCTATAGCGTGTTGTTTAGTAAAATTTTAATTAAGCGTCGATTTATTTCGACAAGAGAAAAGTAGAGGATTGTCATGCAGGTTTATTACGATAAAGATTGTGATCTATCGATCATTAAAGGTAAGAAAGTTTCAATTATTGGTTATGGTTCGCAAGGTCATGCTCATGCCTGTAACTTGAAAGATTCTGGTGTTGATGTAACGGTTGGTCTACGTGCAAATTCTTCTTCTGTAGCGAAAGCGGAAGCGCATGGTTTGACTGTTAAGCCGGTTGCTGAGGCTGTCTCTGGTGCTGATGTAGTAATGATTTTGACTCCAGATGAGTTTCAGTCTGTTTTGTACAAAGAAGAAATTGAGCCAAACATTAAGCAGGGTGCTACTCTAGCATTTGCTCATGGTTTTGCTATTCATTATAACCAGGTTGTGCCTCGTGCCGATCTTGATGTTATCATGATCGCTCCAAAAGCGCCGGGCCACACGGTTCGTTCAGAATTTGTGAAGGGCGGTGGTATTCCAGACTTAATCGCTATCTATCAGGATGCAACGGGTAAGGCTAAAGATGTTGCGCTATCTTACGCTTCAGGTGTAGGTGGTGGTCGTACGGGCATTATCGAAACAACTTTCAAAGATGAAACTGAAACTGACTTGTTCGGTGAGCAGGCTGTTCTTTGTGGTGGTGCTGTTGAGTTGGTTAAGATGGGTTTTGAAACGCTTACTGAAGCGGGTTATGCGCCTGAAATGGCTTACTTCGAATGTTTGCATGAATTGAAGTTGATCGTAGACCTTATGTATGAAGGCGGTATCGCCAATATGAACTACTCAATCTCAAACAATGCTGAATACGGCGAGTATGTAACGGGCCCAGAAGTTATTAACGAAGAGTCTCGTGCAGCGATGCGTAATGCGCTTAAGCGTATTCAGAATGGTGAGTATGCGAAAATGTTCATTTCAGAGGGTGCAACAAACTATCCTTCAATGACTGCGTACCGTCGTAACAATGCTGCGCACCCAATCGAGCAGGTTGGTGGTGAGCTTCGTAAGATGATGCCATGGATTAACAAGATTGTTGATAAGAGCAAAAACTAAACATTAGTTGTTTTTGCAGGTAAGATAAGGCGGCTCTCTGGTTTTTCCAGAGAGCCGTTTTTTTATGTTTAATGATGAGAGTTGATGATGAGTGATATGAATTCAGAAAAGCAGGGTGATGTAGAAAAGGAAGAGGTGAGCGAGTCGCCGGCTCATCGTTCAAAGCTGGGGCGAGGGATCTATCTGTTGCCGAACCTGTTTACAACAGCTTCGTTGTTTTCTGGATTCTATGCGATCGTCGCTGCTATGAATGGTCATTTTGATAATGCAGCAATTGCCATCTTTATATCAATGATTCTGGATGGCTTAGATGGTCGTGTGGCGCGTATGACGAATACGCAGAGCGCTTTTGGTGCAGAGTACGATAGTTTGGTCGATATGGTTGCTTTTGGTGTGGCACCCGCTCTTGTCGCGTTTACTATGAATTTGCATACTTTGGGTAATTTGGGGTGGATTGCGACCTTTATCTATGTGGCGGGTGCTGCGTTGCGTCTAGCGCGCTTTAATACACAAATTGATGAGGTGGATAAGCGCTACTTTATAGGGCTTCCAAGCCCTTCGGCGGCGGCAATTGTGGCTGGCTTTGTATGGGCGGCGCATCATTACGAGCAGTCGGGCTGGTTAACTGCGTTAACGATGGTGATAGTTGCGGGTGCAGGGGTGTTGATGGTGAGTAATGTTAAGTATCACTCCTTTAAAGAGTTTGATATGAAAAGAAGGGTTCCGTTTACTACCTTGCTTATTATAGTTCTGGTTTTTGCGGTCATTGCGTTAGAGCCGTCGCTAGTACTGCTTGGGGTCTTTGCTTTATATACTTTATCTGGGCCATTTAATGCGTTACTTGGTCGCAATAAAGTGACTGAAAAGTCTTAATTACATTCGCTAACATAAAAATGTAAAGAAAGTTTGATAAAGGTGTTGACTTAAAGAATCAGCTCTATATAATGCGCACCTCCTTAAGGCGAACCGCTTCGAAAGCGGCGAAGTTTGAAGGAGATAGAGGATAAATTAAGTGATTAAAATCAGTAATTTATCTTCGCTTGTTAAAGGTTTTGGTTTTCGGTTTTGAATTTAAATTTCTTCGAAAACAAATTAAAAAAAATCGTTGACAAGCAAATGAGACGCTGTAGAATACGCGCCTCGCTTGAGGGATCTCAAGCAAGCTCTTTAAAAAATTAACCAAGCAATTCGTGTGGGCGCTGGCTGAGATGATTTCACGATAAAGCACTCTGATCTAACTTGTTAGAGAGGATGTTGCTTAAGAAATTATCAAGTCAACGACCTGTACAATTTATTTGAACAGTAAGTAACTTGAGCAAGTATATGAAGCTTTTGCTTCGACTAGATTGAACTGAAGAGTTTGATCATGGCTCAGATTGAACGCTGGCGGCAGGCTTAACACATGCAAGTCGAGCGGTAACAGAGATAGCTTGCTATCTGCTGACGAGCGG
>NZ_LWFZ01000133.1:0-1046 GCF_001635225.1 Oleiphilus sp. HI0086 | reverse complement strand
CTGCGTCTGTCTATTCCAACCATGGATATCGATGGAATAGATGATAACGGGCCAGAAGGTGATGGCTTTGACTTAAACGGAGACGATGTTCACTTTATTGCTCACTCTTTAGGTACCTTTAACGGCATTCCATTTGTCGAAATCGCGAACCAAACCAGTAGAACTGAAGATAACATTGTGTCTGCAAACTTTTTAACGCCAGGTGGCAACATTGCACGACTAGCAGAGAATTCCCCAGTATTTGCGCCGGGTATACTGCTAGCATTGCAATCTGCTGCTGGTTTACAAAGAGGCGATGCAGACCTTGAGACCTTCCTTAACGTTCTTCAAGCGTCATTTGACTCTTTTGATCCAATTAACTTTGTAGGCAACTTGAGTAGCACCACTTCTACAACCAAAGCCTTATTTAGCGAAGTGGTTGGCGATGTATTTATTCCAAATAATGCATCTCCCGCTGTTGACGTTGTACAACCAGCGAATATCGGCTGCAACGCAAACCCATACGCCGGCATCTCGCTTGGTGAAGGTACAGCGGCTCCTCTAGCAGGGACAAGTCCACTGCAAACTGCTTCCGGTGCTGTAAGCATTGGAGACTCAACTGATGAAGCAAGCATTAACTTCATTCGTTTTGAGAGTGACAGTGGTGCTCTACACACGACCCCTGCAGCGGCAGCTTCCTCTGCTGAGGCACCTGCTTTTGCAGAGTTTGTTACACAAGCAGCATCTTTCGTATTAAATGACGGTGAAGAAATCACTGTTGGGGATAGTGACCTGATAGTCGACGCCGAATAAAATGTAAGGAAACTAAAAGCCTCCGGCCTAACACCCGGAGGNTTTTTTTGCCCTTAAACCTCATCACTAATTGAGCTAGCTCAACCCCCTCTTCCCAAACTCAAGTCATACTAAGCACGTCCAAACTCAATACCAGCCCGACTTCAAAGCCAAAAAGCCGGGAGTGCGCATTTGGAAATTGCTGACGTCTTACTCGACATCCTTATCATTCTTGTTGTCGCCAGGGTGCTTGGCGATATTTCTCGCTATTTTGG
>NZ_LWFZ01000132.1:0-701 GCF_001635225.1 Oleiphilus sp. HI0086 | reverse complement strand
CACAGACGCTGCTCTTTGGGAGTCTCGAGGCTGAATTTAAACTCGGCTGTCAGTGAGTTTGGCTCGCTGATGAGGGTTTCTGTTTCTTTTAGAAAGTCTGCTATATGGTTGATGTTCTTTTCTTCAGGGTCGATACGGAACATCTCACAGAAATTTGGGTTGTAGAGTCTGACTCTACCTTCCAGATCGAGCACTAATAGAGCTTCATGGCTCGACTCTAAACTTGCATGCAATAGTGAATGAGATTCTTTAAGCGCACTCTGGGTTATCTTAAGTTCTGTAACTTGGCGCTCTAGTTCTTTATTGCGTGTAATGAGTTCCTTTGCTGACAGTTGAACGGAGCGCTCGAGGGTTGTTCTTTGTTCATCAGCTTCGACATAACTATTATGTACGGCATTCAAAAATGCAGTAATGCGAGGGTCATCCGGCACTTCTGATAGGTGCTTTTCGATCTGCTCTAGAATGAGTTTATGGTACTTCATAGCTTTCGTTTGTACTGCATGTTACTTAATGAACGTAGAGTCATTAATTTTCTATGTTACAAGGTTATCTCTACTTCACTTTAGAGTGCGTGCTGAAAATGCTTTTTAACCTAGGAAAGCAGGAGTCGAGTTCTCATTAAGTACCCGGCACATGACTATTTCAAGTGAATCTACTTAAATTTAGACTATATTTCTGTGTTTCGCTGTGAAATTTTAATG
>NZ_LWFZ01000131.1:0-694 GCF_001635225.1 Oleiphilus sp. HI0086 | reverse complement strand
TGAAATGTTCAGCTCACTGATAAGATATCCGCTTTACTGGCACACCGACTATATAAAGGATTTAACACAATCATGACCTGGACACCCCATGCAACCGTCGCCACGCTTGTCGAGCGAGATGGCAAGCTGTTACTCGTTGAAGAACGCTCTCATGGGAAAACCGTATTCAACCAACCTGCCGGTCATATAGAGCAAGGTGAAAGCATACAAGAAGCCGCTATTCGAGAAACGTTGGAAGAGACCGGCTGGCGCGTCAAGCTCACGGGATTTATTGGCTTATATACCTATACCGCCCCACAAAATGGCGTATGTTATTACCGCTTTTGCTTTGCCGCCGAAGCACTTGAAAAAGAGAGCGATAAGCTCGATAAAGATATTATTGCTGCTCATTGGTTGAGCATGGATGAGATACGAGCACTAGAAGATAAACTCCGCAGCCCGCTCGTACTAAAGTGTTTTGATGACTACTTCCAAAAAGACCACCTAGCACTCGATACCATATATGAGTACACGACCTAAGCAGTCGTCAAAACAAGAATTATATAAAAAACAGCGTTTTTCTCTTAAGCTTATCTCAAGATAGTTTTTTTGATCGGAATAGAAACAATGGGGCCGCGTCCTTGCGAAAACTGAATCTAGCGCTTGAAAAAACACTAAATAATAATGAGAAAACTTTTGCACAAGGCCAGCTTAA
>NZ_LWFZ01000130.1:0-694 GCF_001635225.1 Oleiphilus sp. HI0086 | reverse complement strand
AGACTCTATGACCCTGACGGTTTGTATCAAAAACGCTGGGGAGCTGAAACGGATCCAAATTTAGACTCTCGCGATGCTGCCGACTGGCCAATCATACACGAGTAATAGAGATACCGAACAAAGACGAGCAAAAAACCGAGTGATCCATTAATTGATTCCTAGCGTAAAGGATCGATGAGAAAGGCAAATTTCAAGTCTACTATCAAGCAAATATTCTTTTGGAAAATATGGGGAAATACAATGTTACTGAATCATGCTTTTGGAATGTTCACTCACCCTGATGAAGAATGGGAATCGATCCGCAAAGAACATAGTAATCCGGGAAGAATTTATGTTGCATACATTGCCGTTCTAGCAATGATTAGCCCAATATGCGCCTATATATCGACGACACAGTTTGGTTGGCAAGTTGGCGATGGGCAAATCACTAAACTGACGACCCAGAGCGCTTTGCAACTCAACATAATCACCTACATCGCAATGCTTATTGGTGTATTTGGGCTTGGCTGGGCAATCGATTGGATGTCTAAAACCTATGGAGGCAAACATGATGAATATGCAGCAAACGGTATCGCCTTGGCAGCCTATTCTTGTACGCCACTTTTTTTGGCTGGTATCGCCCTTTTAAACCCTGAACCTATTTTCAACATGGCTGTATATCTTATAGCGGCAGTATATGCAGGATTCTTGATCT
>NZ_LWFZ01000129.1:0-493 GCF_001635225.1 Oleiphilus sp. HI0086 | reverse complement strand
CACCCTCTACATAAAGAATTTATGATTCCGGTTTATGCTCTGATGGCTTTGTTTCCAGCAACTCGGTGGATAGGGATAGGCTTGCTAATCCATATGGGCCTGGATGCCCAGGATTGTTGGCGGCAAGGTTTTTATGGGGCTATTCATTAGCGAAGGATGAAACCCTCTGCATACGTAGGGCTGAAACTAACGGCATGTCCGTTCTGCGCCCCGAGACGGGCCGCCTACATAACTTTGGGTAGGCGGAGTCTCTGAGTTAGATAAGCGTGTTGCGAAGCTTTAAACTTCGAACTCACTTCCTGTCTTCTTTTCAATAAGCTTGTTCTGAAGCTTAACGTAGCGCGGCATACCGTTCTCATCGTAAGGCGGGTAGTCTTCGCCTTGAACAAGTGGAGTTAGGTATTCACGACACTCAGCAGTAATTCCGAAACCATCATCTGAAATATAGTGAATAGGCATTTTCTTTTCTTGGTTAGCAACCTGGCTAAGCGGT
>NZ_LWFZ01000128.1:0-955 GCF_001635225.1 Oleiphilus sp. HI0086 | reverse complement strand
AGGGCTAGAAGTTCAAGCCATGCGAGTTATTATCAACACATGATCGAAAAGCAGCACCTGGTAAAAATAGCCAATACACAAATGCCCTTCGGGAAGTACGGTGGCCGTCGTTTAATCGATCTACCTGAAGAATATTTACTCTGGTTCAGAAAAAAAGGCTTTCCGAGCGGCGAGCTAGGTACACTGCTTGAACTGACGCTTGAGATTAAAATTGAGGGCTTGGATAAAGTTATACATCCCCTTAAACGATAGTGCAGTACGTTAGGCGCTGTAGAGCTAAAAAATGGCCTCATGTAGGCAGAGGGTTCCACCCCTCGCTAGTCGATGCCTCGCGCTAAACCTCAGCGAGCCATGAAAGGCTCTGCCTACAGATTTAGCCGGGATGTTTAACTCGATACAGAGTAAGACCCTTATTTTTTACAATAACGCCTAATATTACACCGTTCAATTTGCAGACAACTTTTCTATTTCTAAACTAGACTCATACTAACGTGCACCTTCACTTGGGTAGAGTTCAGTAATGGAAAAGACCAGCGAGCTAATTTGGCAAGACACTCAGCACCAAGAGCTTTTCAGGCTGATTGATGCCTTGAAGGCCCCTAATTCCGGCCAAGAAATCTTTACCCGGCTGTCCAGCTACGCCGACCACCACTTCTGTCTCGAAGAAGCCTACATGCTCCAACTTAACTACCCCAAAACCGAAGCCCATATTAAAGCGCACAATCAATTTCGTGATGAACTGGATGACATGGTAAACAGTATGGGTAAGTTTGACGCTCTGGTTCGTGAATCTATTTCAATATTTCTGCGAGAGTGGTTACAAAGACATGTATTCGGCATCGACAAGGACTTTGAAGCGTTTGTACTGAAGTCGAAGGTAAAATAACAAAACAGGATACCAATGAAAAACATCACTCACCCAGCCTCGCCCGTTATCCTTGAACAAAAGCCTCCT
>NZ_LWFZ01000127.1:0-469 GCF_001635225.1 Oleiphilus sp. HI0086 | reverse complement strand
CAACCAATATGAATTAAGTATGACCTTGAGTTACTATTTGGGTAGTTATTACAATGAACAAAGTATCCATACGAATACAGGTTTTATAACTCTTGGACAGTATGAACAATAAGCAGGTTAAGTATGCAACTACTTATATGCAGGGAAGCCTTCGTTCCAAATAAAACCACCCTGTTTCTTCGCCATTATTAGTAGGGTTGTAACCTACTGGGTATATCATGTATTTCGCATTAGCAGCATTAACTTTTGGCTTAGTGGCAGGGCTGAAACCGGGGCCTTTAGGTGTGTTTGTGATTCATCAAACCATGTCAAAAGGTAATTACAATGGGTTTATGGCTAGCCTTGCACCTATTGTAACCGATGGGCCAATTATACTTCTGGCATTGCTGTTAACGTTGCAGCTTAATGATATAGGCTTGTTTATCTCTGCGATTTCTGTCTTTGGCTCTATGTACCTAGCTCTTATTGC
>NZ_LWFZ01000126.1:0-834 GCF_001635225.1 Oleiphilus sp. HI0086 | reverse complement strand
TTACTCTGATCGCACCACAAAATTGAGCAGTTCTGCTCAAAAGCCGTTACCGGCACTATCTTATACTGTAAACTCATGAAAAAATTACCGATAGAAAACAAGCTTATATCGCTGCTATATAGTTTGTGACAAGGGATTAAACTAATCGTCCGAACTGCACAGCAATTTTCTGACATGCATTATCCCTGAAGAAGAATGAAACTCAACCAAAAACGTATAAATGGATGCAAGGAAATGCCTTCAGTCAGCTATGCGTTAGTCACAATAAAGGACGATAACGATGCTGCTTAAATATAGCTACCCCTCAGTCAAACGGTCTTCAAAGTTTACTGCACTCATACTCGGTACAGCGCTCTCTGGCTGCTCATTTATTGAACTAAACCCTGGAGCCAAGCACATCATCTTTGCCAATGACGAGAACTGCGAATTGATCAATACATTTGAAGCGAGTGTACCGACAGAAAACGCTTTTATTACACGAAGTGATAAAGCCATAAGTGAAGAACTTCAAATTCTGGCACAGAACGCAGCATTTGAGCAAAAGGCAAATGCGATCTGGCCAGAGTCAGAGATTCTTGAGGGAAAACAACGCTTCAAGTTACTGCGATGTGACAGATAAACAAGTGCTTACGAGTACTATACCAACGCAAACAACATGGCGAGCCACAACACTGCTAAAGCCATCATACTCGCAGCAAAGCTCGCAAACCTTAGGCTGACATTGTTGTTACCCAAGTGGACAAAAGAATGTACTAGCCGCAAAGCCACATACAACCAAGCAGCGACAACTGACACAAGACCAACGCTATCCGTGATATAAGTGAGTATAACCCC
>NZ_LWFZ01000125.1:0-703 GCF_001635225.1 Oleiphilus sp. HI0086 | reverse complement strand
AACTCGTTGTATACCACGTAAAGGCGGTCGATCTTGCCTTCTTCGTAAGCATCCAACATCACCTTTACAGAACCGATCAGCTCATGTGCTGCAGGTGCGTCACCAAGGTGACTTAATGCAGCAACGACATTACCGCCGTAGCTTTTAAAGAAGCTAATTGCTTTTTGTCCAACCGCGCAAAGATCGACTTCTACTGCGTTATCCGCGTAGTTTTTCATATCTTTAGCAACTTTCTTGAACAAGTTGACGTTCAAACCGCCACACAAACCTCGGTCTGTAGAAACGATGATATAGCCAACACGCTTAACTTCGCGCTCTTGCAAATATAAGTGCTTATATTCTGTGTTCGCATTTGCCAAGTGACTGACAATCGAACGAATTTTTTCTGAGTAGGGCTTACCCAAACTCTTACGATCTTGAGCTTTACGCATCTTACTCGCGGCAACCATTTCCATTGCGCTTGTAATTTTCTGCGTGCTTTTTACGCTCGAAATCTGATTTCGTATCTCTTTACCAACGGCCATTTTATATCGCCTTTAAAGTCTTGTTCACTTTGAGGTATAAATGACAGTCGAGTACTGCAGTATTCATAGATCTCCAGTACTCAACAATCGGCTTACCAAGTTTGCGTCGACTTAAATTGCTCAAGAGCTGATTTAATGCCGTCAGCGATATCATTGTTGTAATCGCCTTTTTCGTTAAT
>NZ_LWFZ01000124.1:0-1004 GCF_001635225.1 Oleiphilus sp. HI0086 | reverse complement strand
CTATTGGCCGAACCTTCCAGGAATCGCTACAGAAAGCTTTACGTGGTTTGGAAGTCGGTTCTTACGGCTTCGAGCCGAAATTGGATCTGGCTTCTGAAGATGCTAAATCAGAGATGATTCGAGAGCTTCGTAACCCGAGTGCCGAGCGTATCTGGTATGTCGGTGATGCTTTCCGTTCTGGCATGTCGGTTGATGAAATTTACAAGCTAAGCGGCATCGACCCTTGGTTCCTGGTTCAGATTGAAGATTTGATTGAAGAAGAGTGTGTTGTATCGAATATGACACGCACAGACATGACTGCTGAAGCGATGCTTCGTCTTAAGCGTAAGGGTTTTGCTGATCACCGTTTGGCAGAGCTACTTGGTATTACCGAGAAAGAATTGCGTACGCTACGTCAGGGCTTCGATATTCGCCCTGTCTATAAGCGTGTTGATACCTGTGCTGCAGAATTCTCATCGAACACGGCTTACATGTACTCAACCTATGAAGAAGAGTGTGAGTCTCAGGTTACTGACAAAGAAAAGATCATTGTTATCGGTGGTGGCCCTAACCGTATTGGCCAGGGTATTGAGTTCGATTACTGCTGTGTTCATGCTGCCTTTGCCATGCGTGAAGACGGTTACGAGACCATCATGATCAACTGTAACCCAGAGACGGTTTCAACGGATTACGATACTTCAGACCGTTTGTACTTTGAGTCAATTACCCTGGAAGACGTATTAGAAATCGTTCAGCTAGAGAAGCCAAAGGGCGTGATTGTGCATTATGGCGGTCAGACGCCACTTAAGCTTGCGCGTGGTTTAGAAGAAGCTGGAGTGCCAATTATTGGTACTAGCCCAGATGCAATCGACCGTGCAGAAGATCGTGAGCGCTTCCAGCAAATGATTGAGCGCTTGGGCTTACGTCAGCCAGAAAATGCCACGGTTCGAAGCCATGAAGAAGCGATTACTAAAGCGACTGAAATCGGTTATCCGCTAGTTGTTCGTCCATCTTATGTATTGGGC
>NZ_LWFZ01000123.1:0-29969 GCF_001635225.1 Oleiphilus sp. HI0086 | reverse complement strand
AAACGCTTAAGCATGAAGTTTTAGCAGCCTATAAAGATGCGATTGTTGCTAGTTTGGCGGAAGATTATGATGCGCTAGATGATGCGCTTATTAGATTAGGTGCGCGGGTCGAGAGTAAACCTTCACCAGGTTCAGACTACTACAAAGTTTGGCGGAATATTTTATTTGAGCCCTTTCTGACAAATGACGACTATGACTATGAATCTGCTTCTTTGCATATCGAAGCGGCCAAACAAACTCATTTGTTCTTTAAACATATGTCGCACTTTAGCCCGCCGGTTGAAAGCTTATATATTGACCGGATGATAAGTGGTCAGTACTGGATACTCAAAAGTATGGGGGTTAAGGCGGAATTCCGTTCTAAGTTGGCCCCTTATCTGCAAGGCTGATTAAGCTATGCTTCACTGAGTATTTGTTTAGCAATAATAATGCGCTGTATTTCACTGGAACCTTCGTAGATTGTTGTTACGCGTGCATCACGAGTAAGACGCTCTATAGGATAATCTTTAATATAGCCATTGCCTCCTAACAACTGCAGTGCTGTATAACAAGCTTTGTTGGCGGCTTCTGTTGAAAATAGCTTGGCCATTGATGCCTGTTTTGAAAACGGCGCGCCAGAATCTTTTGTGTAGGCCGCGCTCATAAGGAGCAAACGTGCAGCTTCTAGTTCTGTGTAGGTGTCCGCTAACATCCACTGGATACCTTGAAAGTTCGCGATTGCCTTGCCAAATTGCTCACGTTCTTTTGTGTATATCGTTGCATAGTCGATGGCTGCCTGAGCAATACCAAGTGCTAATGAGCCGACGCCTATTCTGCCGCCGGCCAGTTCGCCAACGGCGACACGATAGCCTTTGTTTAGATCACCCAAAAGTGCACTGTCATCAATGTTGCAGTTATCGAAACTAAGCTGACAAGTAGAAGAGGCTTTTTGTCCCATCTTTTGTTCGGGTTTTCCTATTATTAGGCCGGGAGTCCCCGCCTCGACAAGGAAACAAGAAATGCCTTTTCCTTTTGCCGCACTCTTATCCGTCAGAGCCCAGACAACAAATACGCCAGCATATTCTGCGCTGGTAATGAATTGCTTGCTGCCATTTAGCGCCCAGCCCGAAGCTGTTTTAGTAGCGGAACATTTCATTGATGAAGGGTCCGAACCGGCCTGAGACTCAGTCAAGCAGAATGCTCCGGCAGAATATTCACCAGAGCAAAGTTTTGGTAGATAAGAATGTTTCTGTTGTGTGCTGCCAACCGCCTGGATAACCTCAGCAACCATGTTTGTTACCGATGTTGTAACTGCTGTCGAAGCGCAAGCCTTGGCTATTTCAGTGATGGCCAAACTAAAGGAAACGGTACCGGCATTGGTACCGCCGTATTCACTCGAGATATTGAGCCCCATAAAACCGAGCTGAGCCAGTTTCTTTAGATTCTTAACAAAGGTTTCCTGTGCCTCCCCCATATCAAGCTTATCGGCGATAGGCATCAGTTCAGAGCTGGCAAATTTACGTGCCATACTCTGAATCATAATTTGCTCCTCGTTCAGTGATAAGTCCATATGGGTTCCTCTTTTAGTGAGTTAGTGTTTGTATAATAGCGGACTATTTAGCAGCTAGGTCACGTGTAGCGACTTTATGATGTTCCCAAAATGCCGCGCTTGGTATTATTTTGCTGCCAAACGGACAGCGGAATCAATACGTATCACTTCACCGTTAAGTATTGGGTTCTCAACAATATCACGCACTAGCCTACCAAACTCATCGGGTTTACCTAGTCTAGATGGAAAGGGTAATGTTGCAGCAAGGCTGTCTTGTACTTCTTGAGAAAATGATTCCATCATAGGCGTTAGGAAGAGGCCGGGTGCGATCGCTAATACGCGAATGCCAAACTTTGCGAGCTCACGTGCAGCGGGAAGGGTCATTGATACGATCCCTCCCTTCGAGGCAGAATAGGCAGCTTGACCAATTTGACCTTCATAAGCCGCTACTGAGGCTGTTGAAATGATTACGCCTCGCTCACCGTCTGCGTTTTCTTCTCGGCTTTGCATGTCTGCTGCCGCCAGCCTTAGTACATTAAATGAGCCAACAAGGTTTACTTGAATTACGGTATTAAAAAAGTCTAAAGACATTGGGCCGTCACGCCCAAGAATACGTCCTGGACTGCCAATGCCGGCGCAGTTAACAGCTATACCGCAGGGCCCGTGAGTTTCGCGTGCTTTATTGATAGCTGCTTCAACGCTTTCAGCACTTGTTACATCGCATTCAATTGCAATGCCACCTATTTCTTCAGCAAGGGTTTGCGCTTTTTCGATTTGTAAGTCAAGAATCGCGACCTTGGCGCCGTAACTTGCAAGATAGAGTGCAGTGCCTTTTCCAAGACCTGATGCACCGTCAGTTACAATTGCGGGTGTACCTTTAATGTCCATTGAATTTACCTATAAGAAAAACTAAAAGTTTGATCGAAGACTGTGCGCCGGGCAATAGCAAATCAGAATATGGTTTGACAAAATAGGACGAAAACTAGCTAAATGATACATATACTATGTATAAACTTTACCTAAGCGGACGATATGGACAAGCGAAATTCAATTTCACTGTACTATGTACATGCACTTCTGCAGGGTGCCTTGAGGGCCCGAGTCGATGTAAGCAAGGTGATGAGTGATTGCGGTCTTAGTTCAGGTATTCTCTCTGTCAGCTGCTATGGGGGGAGGGATCGTATTTCATCTGAGCGAGTATCAACACTAATTCGTTCTATCTGGCGACTAATGGATGATGAGTTCATGGGCTTTACCGATCAGCCCTGTAAACAAGGTGTTTTTGCCATCGTAGCTAAACAAATGATAAGGGAGCAAACTATTGGTGAAAGCATAAGGCGGGCAAGCTTGCTCTACAGTACCTTTAGAAACGATATCGTGCTGCAACTTGAAAATACTACGGAGGGAGCTCGTCTTATTTTTCAGCCTGTACGGCCCGAGTTGGATACTGCCAATTTCCTCGTAGAGTTTTTTTTATTGGTTTGGCATCGCTTTGCAAGCTGGCTTGTTACTGAACGATTACCTTTAAAATATGTTAGCTTGAGTTACCAGAGTCCACCGCATGTTGCGGAGTATAGTTTGCTCTTTCCTTGTCACTGTAGGTTTGGTGAAACGCAAAACGCACTAGTCTTCGAATCAGCTCTTATGGATTTGCCTATTAAACAGGGCCAGAAAGAGTTGAATACTTTTTTACAAAATTCGCCAACCGATTTGCTGTCAAAGCCGGACTTTCAACGAAGTTTTAGTACTCAAGTAATGAATATGATTGTTGATGATACGATGCAGTTTAAGAAGCTTGATGATTTGGCCAGTGAACTCAATATGAGCCCAAGAAATTTAAGACGTGTCTTGGAAAAAGAAAACACTAGCTACCAACAAATTAAGCAAAAACTACGATGTGAAAAAGCGCTAAGCCTGCTAAATGATAGTAATCGATCAATAAGCGAGATAGGGTTGGAATTAGGCTTTGATGAAGCCTCGGTATTTTCTAGAGCGTTTAAAACCTGGATGGGCTTATCACCGCGTGCCTATCGTGATAAACACTCGATTGGAAGTGCTTGAGAAGAGTTACCCGGCTTCTTTTGTTTGCTGGTTATAAAGGCTTTCAATTCTTGAAAGAGCATTATCTGTCTTGCGGCAGTATTCTTTGCTGTCTTTTGCGTAGCTGAAAACAACACTGATTCGGTAAAAATGCCGAACTTTCACACACTCGGTGACGATGCCCCCAACCTTGGAAAGTGAAATATACTTACCTCTAAAGTTAATTAGAATGCGTTCTTTGGCCTTAAAGGGACGACGCGACCTGATCGCCATACCATAGCGATTGATATCGAGGCATTTAACTTCCTGTGAGGAACTGAAGAATTTTCTTAAGCCGACAGGTTGTATTGATATTCGTAAATCAGGCGCTTTATGGCGTCTTTTAATGCGGCGCTCTGCCCAATTTATGAGTTTAATTTTATGCATAGGTATAAAATGGTATGGGGTTAGGTCGAATCAGGAGAGGGATATTAAACGCTAAACACCCAACAAATCAACTTTCAACTGACAGCTGTTCTTATAGTAAATGAATATAGGTTAAATTGTTGGTAAAAATTAGTCTTGTTAAGCCAGTCTGTTTTGTTAATATCGTTTAGATACTTTGAACTAATGCTTTGCATGTAATCATTTTCATAATATTTAAGGGCTCACATTGAAACCGCTATCTACGAAACAATTATACAAAACATGTGATGATGCTGACTTGGGCTTTTCCAGTACTAAAGCTCTGCCGCCATTAAATGAATTTGTAGGTCAGGACCGTGCACAGGAAGCTGTCCGCTTTGCGATGTCAATGCCTGACTCTGGTTACAATGTGTATGCAATTGGCCGCAATGGCTTGGGCAAGCGTACGATGATCTTGCGTTTTCTAGATCATCACCGTAAAGAAAATAGAGAGTTATACGATTGGTGCTACGTTGCTAACTTCGATGAGCCTAGATCACCCAAAGTACTTAAGTTACCGGTTGGCATGGGCGCTAATTTAAAAAAGGATGTCGAAAAGCTTATGACCCGTTTGGTCAAAGGCATTCCTCAGGCTTTCGAGAATGATCAGTACTTTCAGCGCTCAGAAGCACTCAAGCTAGAATACGCTGAAAAGCAAGAAGCGGCATTAGAGAAAGTCGCTAAGCAAGCGAAGCGAAAAAAGGTAAAGCTATCTTTGACAACCCCTGGTGGATACCGTCTCACTGCAATGAATGGTGAAGATGTACATACAGTCGAAAGCTTTGAAGCACTTGCGGAAGATGAGAAAGATCAGTTTGATGATGTAATCACTAAGCTTGAATTAAAGCTAAGAGGGGTGATTAGAAAAATAGCAAACTGGGAACAGGAGTTTGTAGATAAGCAGCAAGCGCTCAATGAAGAGGTTGTACTGGGCGTTACACAGCACCTGGTTGAGTCACTTGCTCACAAATATCATAAGCACTCTTTAGTAATTGATTATTTGAATGATATACAAAATGATATCGTCAATAACTTAGATATTTTTCTCGAAGACAGCGAAGAGCAGGGCGCTATGTCCAATGCAACGCTTGAGAAGAAACTACCTCGTAGATATCAGGTTAATGTACTGGTTCAGCACAAGGACTCTAAAGAGCCTGTTATCGTTGAAGAAAACCCAAACTATCACACGATGTTTGGTTATGTGGAGCATGTGACCTACAAAGGCACGGTGTTTACCGACTACTCCTTAATTCGCTCGGGTTGCTTACATCGTGCCAACGGTGGCTACCTGTTGATTGATGCGGCGAAGGTGCTTGAACAACCTTTTGTGTGGGACGGGATCAAGCGAGCCCTGCGTTCCAAGGAACTGCAAATCAATTCCCTGGAAAGAGAAGTGACTTTGTCTGGAACGATTTCTTTGGAACCGGAACCGATTCCATTAGATGTTAAGATTATTCTCTTTGGTGACCTCGAAACTTATCTATTGCTTCAGAATTACGACCCTGAGTTTGAAGAACTGTTTAAAGTGACAGCGGACTTCGAAAACGAAATGAATCGTACGCCTGAATCACAGATGCTTTACGCAAAATTCATTTCCAGTCTTGTACACGAAAAAGGCTTTCTCCATTGTGATAAGAAAGCGGTGGCTCGGGTAATTGAGTTTAGCTCCCGCCAGGCTGAAAATCAGAATAAGTTGTCACTTCACGCCTCTGAAATCTCTAATTTGCTGCGAGAGTCAAACTACTGGGCGCGAGAGCAGCGTTCAACAATGATCAGGCAGTCTCACGTAGAGCGTGCTTTAGAAAGTGCCGAGCACCGCAATGGACGCATCAAAGACCAACTGTTTGATACGATACGAGATGGCTCTACATTGCTTTCTGTTAGCGGTTCGGTTGTTGGGCAGATCAATGCACTGTCAGTGTACTCCACAGCGGGTTCGGAGTTCGGAATGCCAAACCGTGTTACTGCAAATTGTTATTTTGGTGATGGTGATATCACAGATATCGAGCATCATGCCAAGTTGGGCGGCAATATCCATACTAAGGGGATTTTGATCCTATCGTCTTATTTGTCATCCTTATTTGCAAAAGATGATCTGATGCCTCTATCTGCAAGTATTGCTTTTGAACAGTCTTACGGTGAGGTTGATGGCGATAGCGCGTCGATGGCCGAGTTCTGCGCCTTAATTTCTTCACTTGCTGATGTGCCAATTCTTCAGCACTTCGCAGTGACCGGCTCAGTGAATCAGTTTGGTGAAGTTCAGCCAATTGGTGGCGCAAATGAGAAAATAGAAGGCTTTCTCGATGCTTGTGAGTTAATCGGCAGTGATCAGAAGCAAGCGGTTATTATCCCTAAAAGCAATATTGCCAATCTTATGTTAAGCCAGAAGGTGATTAATGCCGTTAAGAAAAAGCGCTTTAATATCTATGCAGTAACGCATGTTAATGAAGCATTGGAATTGCTAACGGGTTTAAAGACGGGAACGCTTAAAGACGGTATGTACGAGGATGGCAGCATCTTCGGCAAAGTGCACGAGAAGATGGCCAGCTTACGTGAGAAAGAAGAGAGTAAAGATAGCGAAGAAAAGGGTGCTCATGAGAAAAACGCTTAAGCGACTAAAGCGAACAGGTTTTACACTCCTTATAGTGACTTGTGCTAATGTCTTTGCGGATGACTTGCTCTCAGAAAAGCTAATGACCGAAGACGTGGTGCTTGAGGGGGTATTTGCACAGGGCGGTTTGTTAAAAGGTAATGTTAAGCCTTCGTACGACGTAAAACTGAATGAACGCGAAATTCGGCTTACGCGAGAAGGGGATTTTATTATTGGCTTTGGTCGCGATGCTGCGCCGGAGCACAAATTAACATTCAGCGCTCCTAATGGTGAACGTCATTCTCTAATTATTGATGTGAAGCAAAGGACTTATCCGACTCAAAGTATTAAAGGTGTTCCTCAAAAAACCGTGACACCCAGTAAGGATAAACTAGCCCGTATAAAACGCGAAACGGCGCTGGTTAAAAATGCTCGTAAAACTGATTCCAGCTTGCTTTACTTTTTGGATGACTTTACGGCACCTATGAGGGCGCCTATTACTGGTGTCTACGGTAGTCAACGGATTTACAACGGTACACCAAAGCGCCCACATTATGGTGTTGATTATGCTGGGCCAGTTGGGGCGCCAGTTTATGCTCCTGCTAGCGGTAAAGTTACGCTGGTCCATGAAGACATGTTTTACTCCGGTGGCACTTTAATTGTTGACCATGGTTATGGACTATCTTCAACCTTTATTCATCTAAGTGAAGTTGTCGTAAAAGAAGGTGAAGATATTGTGGCAGGCCAGGAAATTGCCAAAGTAGGGGCTGGAGGTCGTTCTACAGGTCCGCACCTTGATTGGCGTGTTAATTGGTATGGTACGAGAATTGACCCTCAGCTGGTTCTTTTGATAGCTGGTGATAAGTAAACTTAAAGCGATGGCATTCTTGCTGCAAGATGGTCATCGCATTCCATTCCATTATTACATTTACTTACCTAGTAAACTCAAACCGCATATACGAAGTACATTTCCGTTAAGCGCATTAGCATCGGGGCGGCTGAAAAAGCTCACTCCCTCTGCGATATCTAGCGGCAAGCCACCCTGTGATAATGCATTCATACGTCGCCCTAGTTCACGAGTCAATAAAGGGATTCGCTGGGTCATATCAGTTTCTATAAAGCCAGGTGCAATGGCGTTAATAGTTAGCCCCTGAAGGCCCTGGTCGGCGGTGTGTTGGCTCATCGCTTCAACATAAGAGGCTATTCCGGCTTTAGAACAGGCGTAATTACTTTGTCCGAAGTTACCTGCAATCCCGGAAATAGAAGATATACAGATGATGCGTGCATTGTTAGCAAGTAGCTTCTTTTCTATTAGCGCACGATTGATATCCAGCACCCTGGACAAGTTGATGTTTATCACTTGATCCCAAAAGTGCTCTGGCATGTTAGCAATAGTCTTGTCGCGAGTAATGCCAGCGTTATGAACAATGATATCTATTACGCCGAGTTGCGCACCAATAGTATTGCATATAGAGTCGACCGAGCTTTCTGCGCTTAAATCCAATGCAACACTGTGTCCAGAAATCTCTTTAGCGAGAGCTTGTGTAGCACTTTCATTGGCAGGTATATCCAGGCAGACGACTGTTGCACCATCGCGCGCTAATGTTTTTGCGGTGTGATAGCCAATCCCCTGAGCAGCTCCAGTTACAAGAGCAGTTTTGCCGAGTAGTGGCTTAGCCTGGTCTGTTCTTTTCTGCTTGGTTGCTTTGTTGCAAAGCTGAATAGATTGTCCGCTTATGTAGGCTGACTTGGGCGAAAGGAAAAACCTGAGAGAGCTGTCTAGATATTTCTGAGCGCCTTTTTCCAGGTAAATAACATTGCTGGTGATCCCTTTTTTACCACACTCTTTAGCTAGCGATTTTGCAAACCCTATTAAGGAGCCTTGCAAAGAAGCGCTTTCCGGTGATTCAAGTTGCGAAGGTGATTGCCCAATAATGACAAAGCGTCCATTAATACTAATTTTCTTAACGGAACGAGTAAAGACGCTGTACAATTGCTTCAGTTCTTGGCTTGTTTTTATTCCCGTCGCATCAAAAACTAAAGCTTTAAACTTGTGATCTTCAAGGTTGTCGATCTGAATTTCTGTACATTTAGCTTTATAACTCGTAGGTGCGGCCGATAAGTTTAGTGTCTCGGTATTAGAGCGTGCACTAAACAGGGTAATGTTGTCGGAGTCGAGAGCCTTAAATACACTATTAGTCGCAAAATTATGCTTAGTCGCGGCAAGCAGGATTTTACCGCTAATATTATATAAGCTTTCGTGTTCGCTACGAGCAAGATTAAGAGGTTTAGGCAAGTTCAAAGCTTGGATGATTGGCTGTGTATACTGAGAGTTCGCAAGCTTTAGATATAGATCACTCATGTCGACTTTTTACCCTTTAAAAAATAACAATAGAGCCTCGTGCGCGGCATGCGCTAGTGTAACGCAAACTATTATAATATCTTACAAAAAATCTATTTTTCTTGAGATAACGTTTTATGACGACACATGACAATTCCTTGAATAACGCTGACCAATATGCGCAGCAGTGGATAAATGATCTGCGCAAGCGCAATAGCCTGCTTAACGGTACGTGGATAGTCACTCTTATCATGGCCTTGGCTTTCGGGCTCTCAGCATTTTATTTTTATCACCAGGGTCAAACTGCACTCCTGGACAGCGTCTTATCTAAGCAAGAAATAGGTAAGCTCGAACTTCAGCTTAAAAATCAGCAAGCCAAAATGTCTACGTCTGGACAATCTCTTGCTGAAACCAAAGCTGAGCACGAGCGTTTGACAAGAGAAAACCAGGCTCAGCAGGAAAAAATACAGGAGTCGGAGGGTGCGCTTGCGGTCAATCAGGATATTATCGACAACCTGAACTCACAACTCGCTTTGCTTAAAGAGGAAAACGAGGCCCTAGCAGCATCCTTGAGTCAGGTTAGGGCGTCTTTGTTGAGTGGCGCAAGCAATAGCGAAGTGCTGGCCGGAGAAAATTCAAGATTAAGCGATGAAATCAAGGTATTAAATAAGAAGTTAAAAGATAGAAAAGGCGCTTATCTTGCGGTTGTAAAACGTCAAAAAGAGACACGCTCAGAGATTGATTATCTTGCATCGAACAACGATAAACTCAATCAGGAGCTAGAGTCTAAGGAGCAGCGGATTACTTCGCTACAAACACAGATTTCACAGTTAAGCGCTTCGAAGACATCTTTGACGGAAGAACTTACCACTGTTAAAAGCGACTATAGCTTACTCGAAGATAAACTTGCTAGCCTTATGGCGCCGATAGGTCCAGCTAGTAACCCTACTACTTCTAAACCAGCGTTAAGCAATACGCTAAGCGCGCCAAGCAATAGCGCCCAAGGTGCAAACACTACGGAAAGTGGCTTCGATGGCTTGGAAGAAATTAAGATACAGAAGCCGCGTGTACTTATGCCAATTCCTTCTACTAGCGCCCCCGCCAAAGTTAAGGCCACTGAAAAAGCTGAAGCTTCTACCTTTGACTATGACAAAATAGCTATTCCATGAAGAGACTGTGTATTAGGGGAAAGTAAAAAACATGGATAGTTACAGAGGGGCGCATTTCCTTGCTGGCTCAGGACCAAGTTTTGTAACGGTTGCGAAAAGTTTATATCGTCGTCGATACCCTAATGTTGTAGTGCAAGGTGACTCCTGGTTTGATTACCCTGGCAGGCAGAAACATTTTTTCTACGGACCGAATAATTTACATCAGGCCCTGATGCAGATTATTCCTACTGGCGCAAACTGGTGGGATAGTAGCGTCTCAATGGCTACGGCAAAGCAGGTTTCGCGTGAATCCAGTGTATTTCGCTATGCTAAATACAATCGAGTTAGACTCGATGTATATTGTCTAAGTATGGGTGGGAATGATTTATTCGCTGGCTTAAAGTTTATCCTTAAAGATTATGATGATAAAAATCAATCGCCTTCAGAGTGCTTTAATTCAGGGAAAGAGCGCTTACTTCAAAACATCAGAGATGATTATCATAAGGTATTGAAAGACCGAGACCGATATCTACCTAGCGTGCCTGTCCTTGCGCATTGTTATGCGTCGCCAGATCAACGCCAGCGAGGCTTCAAGTTGGCATTCCTAAAGGCCGGGCCTTGGATAAAAACAGCATTTGATGCGAAAGCTTATCCACCTATGCTTACTTCTAACATAGATAACTGTATAAGGAGACGGGCGATTCGCTATCTGCATGCGCAGCTTTCTGAAACAATTATAGGCGCAATGGGGCAATATCAGAATACGCTAAGTTATGATGCTTTTGGTCGGGGAGTAGACTTGTCAGCAGCAAAATATTGGGATGATGAAATTCATTTAAGCCCGAAAGGGTGGATTATGTACGCGAAAGATATGCAAGAGTATATGATCGAAAATGGTCTAGATATTAGAGCGTTGAAGAGGAGGTGAAGAGCTAAGCGGATAGTTATAGCTTAGCTCTTCAGATAGAGCGCTAGCTCAAGTTAGCAGCAAGAAGAGCCGCCGTCACCTGTTTCGAATATAGGGTCACCATCGAAGGGTAAGCTAGATCCACAGCCTTCAAAAATGCCGTAATGAGTGTTCCAGTCACCAATAAACTCGAAGTACTTTTTAAATCGTGTTTCATTCAGCATGCGCCAGGTATTGCCGCAAACAGGGAAAATCCTACCTTTTTCGATGATATGGTGCTTATCAAGAACGAAAGCGTGTTCAAAGTGCTCGATACCGCCTTTGTAAATAACAGCCTGGCCATAATCTTCACAGTGCGGTTCAAGGTCTTTTATTTTAAATAAACGGTAGGTTGCCGAATAAAAACCGATATGGCCGACTTTTTCTTGCACCGATTCATTTTCAATAGTGATGACATCGTCTTCTACAAGCCTCGGGTCCAAAAAACCGACTTTTTTAGCTAGGTTTTCAAAATCGTTCCAGTAAAGTGCGCCGCTCAAACACTCGCCGTATAGGACTGGGTCCTCAACAAGGTGTTGGGGAACTCTCCGGTCTGAATAGACGTCAGAGAAGTAAAGCTCACC
Organism: Oleiphilus sp. HI0086; assembly: GCF_001635225.1. Classification (NCBI taxonomy): domain Bacteria; kingdom Pseudomonadati; phylum Pseudomonadota; class Gammaproteobacteria; order Oceanospirillales; family Oleiphilaceae; genus Oleiphilus; species Oleiphilus sp. HI0086. The sequence continues at coordinate 18,348 of NZ_LWFZ01000123.1, read as the reverse complement.
TCCTGGTTTTAGTACTCGATAGGCTTCTCGCAATACGGCTTCCTTGTCTGGTGAAAGGTTGATAACGCAATTTGATACGATGATATCAAAACTGTTTTCTTCAAGGCCAAGTTCGTTTAAACGTTCGATATAACCCAGCTTGAATTCTGTATTCTTGCTTGCGTAGCCGAATTTCTCGGCATGGTAAGATTCGTGCTCAAGTGCAATGGTAAGCTGCTCTTCTGTCATGTCGATACCTAAGACACGGCCTTGTTCGCCAACCCATTGGGATAGAACGTAGCAATCTCTGCCAGACCCGCTGCCAAGATCCATTACCTGCATTCCTTCAAGCACGGGTGGGGCAATTAGACCGCAGCCATAGTAACGGGCTAGTACCTCATCATGAACCTTGGCTAATGCCGTCTTTACATGTCTAGGTAAACCAGCGCTTGTACAGCAGGCGTTGGTTTTAAGATCTTCGGTTTTTTCTAATACTTTCCCGTAATAGTTTTTAACATCATCATGCATGCAGGGAGATCTCTCTTTGAATTGTTAGCGCGTGTTTCTGAACTTGGAGACAAGTAAGACAAGCAATAGTCTTAAACGTTCAAATATATAAAACGAGTAAATTATCACGCTTTCGTCTTTGAATATATAGGGCTTGTAGCCTATCTTTAAATCATACCTTTTTCGAACATTGTCCTGGAAATTTAGTGCCATGAGTGATAGCAGTTTTGATTACCTTGGCGGTAATTATTATATCAGCGCAGCAAGCTTGCTTCTCGAATACCGGATGTTTATTGACTCCCATCCGACGCTTTTCAAAATAAACCAAGCCAATTCATATTGGCCAAAAATGGTTTTCTTTTGCAATGAGCTTGAAAAATTTCCTGAGATCATGAAGGCACTTACTCGTGTCCATGTTTGTTCGCAAATCGACTTCGAAAGGGCTTTGTTTTGCAGTTGGTGTGCGTTATTGATTGGCCGGTCAGCTGGCCTCACAGAAGCTAACCAAAGATTGCTGTTCGTCGCTGGTTTACTGCAAGATATTGGTAAACACGCACCCGATACCGAGACGATTGAGTTTCCCACAAAGGTTAATGGCCCTTTCTTTTCTCCAGCTAGCTCGCTTGACGGCAGAGATATTCACCCTCTGATTAGTTCACGTTTAGTTGAAAAGTACCTACCTGAGCTAGAAGGGCTTGCGGAGCTGGTTCTACACCACCACGCACGAAATGACGGAACTGGCTTTCCAAATCTCATTGGTGAGCCTCAACTTGGTCTAGACGCCCAGATTTTAGTGATCGCCAATGAGTTAAGTGACCGCCTTGATCAGCTAGGTGGTCACAATCAGATATCTCATACCTTATCAAACCTTAGGCTCAATTCTTTTTTGTATTTTGAAAGGGCGCATCAGCATTGGATCACCTTAGTTGAAGCGCACCTGTCTAGCCCGATCGAGTCACCAAAGAACTCAAATCTGTTTCTTGATATTGAAAGCAAGATTAAAGAGCTCGAGAAAATGCTGTCGTGCTTACTCGTCGTCAGTGCTGAGCTACTTCCGTATGATTTTGACCTGAGTGTCCATGGTTTGCGTTCAATGATTCATCGTCTCGTTAGGCTTTCAACCGATACCGGAGTGTTTGATCCGAGCCTGTTTAGGCAGCGCACTGAGGGCGTTATTGGGATGAAGATCGATAACGACTGCTGTGAGCTCCATAATATTCATGAATGTACTGTTGTTCGTGACATAGCTATCATTTTAAAAGGATTACCTGAGATTCTCTCTCGAATGAGGGTACTGACGGGTGATATTCTTTCCTCCAAAAAGTATGATGCCAATTACAATTTAGTCGCCAATGCCAATGAACTTTTATATAAAAATATTAAGTTACTGGAAGGCAGTCGTTGTAGCATTTTTCGCTAGTCTGTTCGTCTAGCTTGGTAATCAATCTTTTGTTTCTATTTGGGTAACTAGCGCTATTAGTTTTACTCGAAAGTAGAGCACATACTTGGCTCATTTTTGTGCCATTATCTACTGTAAACTGACTCTTAACTAGGTAAGTCAATGCAAGAAATATTCAATCAGGCCCTTGCACTACATCAGCAAGGCAAGCTAGCGCAAGCAGAAAATATCTACCGTCAGATTCTTGATAAGGCGCCAGGTCAGCCCGTGATATGCGCACAACTTTCTCTATTGCTTCAACAAGCTGGAAAGCTGCCGGAGGCTTTCTCTTTCGCAAAAAAAGCAATTGAAGCCTTGCCTGAAGAGCATGAAGTCGCTTTACAGGGTGCTGGCTTGGCAGTACAGCTAGGTCATAATCAACAAGCCGAAACGTGGTTAAAGCAAGCTCTTCAACTTAAGCCCAAGCATGAAAAAGCTTTAGAGCAATTGGCTGGCGTCTTAATTGGGAATCACAAAGAAAAGGATGCCTTAGGCGTTTGTAAATCTTTAATAAAAGTCTCACCGAAAAATGCAAATGCCTATAACTTAAAAGGCTTAGCGCTAAGTCGTTTAGGTGAGGGGGAAAAAGGCTACAGCTGTTTTCAAAAATCTTTGAAACTCAACCCTGGCCAAATAGCAGTGATTCGGAATCTTATCTTGTATGGTAAGGGGAGAAAAGAGCCTCTATTAGAAAGCATCATTCCTCAGTTGGAGAAAAGCTTTTCTCAGCAAACACAAGCGCCAGCAGTTCAAATGAACGTCGCGTATATTCTGTCAATGTATTATGAGCGAAGTAAGAAGACCGATAAATCATTCATGTACCTGAAAATGGGAAATGACATTGCTCGCAAAGGCGTAAATTATCAGCATTCCCAGACAGAAAATGACTTCAAAGCTATCTTAAACGCTTTTGACGAAGGTTTTTTAAATGAAGTAAAGGGGGCGCAACTTTCAGATGATTCACCAATATTCATATTGGGTATGCCGCGCTCAGGAACGACGCTAATCGAGCAGATTATATCTAGTCACTCGCAGGTCGAAGCGGAAGGAGAGATTCTTGACCTGAGAGAAAGCTTTAGAACGCACGGCGAGATATTGAATAGCGATATCTCAGCAGATGATAAGGCTAGCGCGTGTGTCGCAGTCATGACTGCTTATTTAGATAAGCTTAGAGCTAGACAGAAAGCTACGTATTTTACAGACAAGATGCCCTATAACTTCATGTTTGTTGGGCTTATCTTAACTGTAATGCCTAACGCTAAAGTTATTCATTGTACACGTGACCCGCTTGAAACCTGTTTTTCTATTTATAAACAAAATTTTTCTGGTTCCCCAGCATACACTAATGATTTAACAGAGCTGGGCCAGTATTATATCGCCTATAAAGACATGATGAAGCATTGGCAGAACCTATTTGGTGATCGTATTTATGAGGCTAATTATGAAGCGATGGTGGATAACTCAGAGCACCAGATTAACAACTTACTCGCCTTTTGCCATTTGGAGCCAGAGGGTGGCTGCTTCGAATTTCATAAAAATAAGCGCGCAGTGAGAACAGCGAGTGTCGCGCAAGTAAGGCAGCCTATATATAAAGATGCCAAGCGAGCATCGGCGCCGTATGAAAAATATTTGGCGCCTTTGATAGAGGTTTTACAGAACGTAGATTAGATCAAGTCTAATTTGCGTTCACTCCAAAGTTTCTCGGCAAATGCGAAGGCGTCCTTCTGTGAGAACTCTGGTTTTAAAGATTTTAAGGCGAGGGCTGTTGTACCGATAATGGCACCTAAGGCATATTCGTCTTCTTGCTCACCACGCCAAACTTGCTTAAGGTAGTTAACCGTTAAATCCTGCCCTTTAACGTGTCTTCGCTCAAATTGAGAAGGCCACTCTTCTTCAGTAAGCTCTCCCTTAATCGCTGACTTTACGACCATGGCATTATCAGGATTTCGCTCAATCTCTCCGCCTTCACCTTTTATTACTGAAAGTGATCGGTACCCTAGTAGTGCTCCAGCCTCTTGATGAAGGCCGCTATAGGGGGGGTGGAATATTCCTTGGAGTACGCTATCTGCGTTCAAGGGATTGATCAGTCGCGATAAAGAATGAACAGGGGAACGCAGCCCCATCAAGTGACGCATATTGATCATTTCGGCCAAGCGTGGGCTAATCGCATCGAGTGGCAGGTAAGCAAAGCTTCTAACATTCATACTGTCTGCAACTTCTTCCCATGAGCGTGAGACTGGTATTCCTAGTTCATTAAGAATATTTTCAGTATACAGGCGGTTTGCAGTATGACCACTTGCGCCGTGAATCATGACTCGATAACCGGCTTGAGCCAGCAAGAAAATTGCTGGCAGGTACCAAGGTAGGTGGCGTCGTTTTCCGGCATAGGATGACCAGTCAAGATCGGCCGCGATTGCGGGGGTATTAAGTTGCTCTTTAACGGCCTTTACAAAGCCGCTGAGCTCTTCAGCAGATTCTTCTTTAACGCGTAATAGCATAAGGAAGGCGCCCAGCTGCACGTCTTCGACTTCTCCCTTTAATATCATGTTCATTGCTTCAAAAGCTTCTTGTTCAGTAAGGGAACGGCTGCCTTTTTTACCTTTGCCCAGTATTCTTACAAAGGGTGCAAATGGGTGTTCTGCTTTCGCTTGTTTAATATTTACGTCTGTCATACGGGGTCGACTTCCTTAAAAAAGGTAAGTTTATAGGCAATTGGTTGGTTTGGGTAAGCCTGCGATCTTACTGGCTAGCTTTGCGGGGCTTCCCGGAAACAGGGTCATCAAATAGATGCTATTTCCTTTATCTTCCCCTAAGGTCTCTTTTATATGCTTAACAAGAATGCGCATAGCAGGTGAGAGATCGTATTCGAGGTAAAAGCTGCGCAGGGCGTCTAATATTTCCCAGTGTCCGGGCGTTAGCGTTAAGCCTTCCTGCAGGGCTATTGCCGCAGCAATGTCGCGTGACCAGTCATCCAGGTTTACTAGAAAACCTTGCTCATCAAACTGGATATTTTTTAGCGTGTCTTGATCGCTCATAATATGTGTTTAGCAAAGGCTAGATTTAATACCAGCTATGCACTTTTTCATGCTTGATGGTAAGTTCAACCAAGTCATTGTAATCAATTTTACAATAGTCTACCGGGATTTTTACACCCCTAGCCAAGGCATCTTCAGTCAGTACAAAAATCGTCGCGGCAATACAAGACCATTGACTGGCTTCAGACGAGGTTCCCAGGCATTGGAAAACCCCATCTTCAATGAGTACTACGCAGTCACCGTCCAGGATCGTGTCTGAAAGTTGCTGGTTCACAGCGACTTCTGAGGGTGGTTTGTTCAGTATATGCAGGGTCATAAAGTGGGGCCAAGAAGCTAGAATCTTAAAATAATGTCGGAATCGTTAAGCTTATTGCTTACTTGTGCTTTACTAAGTTCGCTTATCGCAAGTGAGCAATCGCTTAACGGGATGTTTCGGTCTTCAGCGTCTTGTTTATCTATATGCACTTTATCTACACCATAAATAGCAAGCGCTTTCATCATTTGGCGAATATTCTTCTGGTGTATGTTTGCAGGGTCTTGATCTTCCAATAATAGATAGCAGCCATCAGTTGCGAGTAGCAGGCTGATATCTTGCTCGAAGGTACCCGCAGCCAGCACAAGGTCGAGAGCTTCTTTTGCATCGCTGGAGCCGAACGGGGCTGAGTTTAATATAATGAGTATAGATTTCTTATCCATCTTGCCTCTGTTTAAGCTCCAAAGGTTATGAAGCGGTCAGAAACGGCCATTGCTTCTACTAGTTGCCCAAGCCCGGAAAGCTCGAAACCTTCAGCGAGATTGTTTGCGTCCTTTTGATGGCGAGCTTGCTCTGTGTTATCGATCAAGCCTCGGCGTGCTGCGGCGGCAATACAGATAACCAGGTCAAGGTTGTGCTTGGTACCAAGGTCTTGCCAGGCTTTATAAAGATCAAACTCGTCTTGTGGTGGTGTCGCGAGTTTAGTACCGCTATGAATACCGTTTTGATAGAAGAAGACGCGAGAAAGCTTGTGCCCATTCTGAAGGGCAGCTTTAGTGTATCGATAAGCGCTGTAAGACGACTGTGAATCGTAGGGAGCGTTAAGGACTAATACAGATATGTTCATATTTTAAAGGGCTAAAAACTAAAAAAGCCATGCTTAGTACAGACCAAGGCATGGCTTTAAAGGGTTGCTTATTTCTTAATCGTCCCCGCTAAATGCCATGAGTAGCTGAAGCAAGCTTAGGAACAAGTTATAGATCGACACAAATAGTGTCACGGTAGCTAGAACGTAGTTTGTTTCGCCGCCGTGAATGATCTCACTGGTTTGATACAGAATGATCATAGACGAGAAAAGTACAAACCCCGCAGAGATCATTAGCTGTAAACCCGCGATATCGGTAAAGATACCAATAACCATTGCACCTAAAAGAACAAAGAAACCAGCAGTAATCGTACCTGCCAAGAAGCTAAAGTCTTTACGTGTGATCAAGGCATAAGCCGAAAGACCAAAGAATACGAATGCGGTTAAGCCAAGTGCGTTAGCAACTAAGTGGCCAGCGCCTGCGCCAATGAACATGCTAAGGATGGGGCCAATTGTATAACCCATAAAGCCTGTCAGTGCGAAGGTAAGTACAAGACCCATGCCGCTGTTAGCCGTTTTGTGAATACCGAACAGTAAACCGTAAAAACCAACCAGCGTTATGATCATGCCAGGGTGTGGCGCGTTAATAACCATTGCGATATAGGCAACGGCAGCTGAAAAGGCCAGCGTTAAACCTAATAGCATGTATGTGTTCTTAAGTACCGATGAAACATCAGCACCTAAAGCCGCTTGCGAATTAGCACCCATAATATTGGCGAGGTTATCACCTTGAGTGTGAGCCGCCTGAGCTTGTGGATGTCTATTATCTTGCATGTAATGCTCCGTTTTAAACCAAGTATGTTTAGTTAGAATAATACTACATTTACATGCCTATAATAGTGGCGAGTATAGAAAATTCAACTCTCAAAAACTTTAAAAATAAATCGTTGACACCGCTAAAAAAATCATTAGTATACACCTCGCTTTCGACATGAAAGCAATTGCGGTGAGCTGCCAGAGTGGTTGAATGGACTGGTCTTGAAAACCAGCGTGGGTTAATAGCCCACCCGGGGTTCGAATCCCTGGCTCACCGCCATTTTTACTCCTTGATTTCCCAAGTTATTAGTTAAGATTCAAAGCCTCTTGGGGCAACTTTGGGGTAAAAACGGGATCCTTAGTGCACCTCCTAGCACGTTAAAATCTTATTCTAATCCTAAAAATGGTGAAATCAACTTAGCAGTGCTAGGTCTGTCTTCATGTATTATTTTTCCATAATGCTTTTTTAGCATCGATTCTGATGTGTGCCCCATAATTTCAGCAACAATACCAAGTGGTACATACTTTGTTATTAGCATCGATGCGAAAGTATGTCGACACTGATTTGGGCCTCTATGCCGCACGTTAGCTTCTCTCAACAAGGTTTCATAAGCTGTTCCTACTGACCGCTTGCTAAAAAGCTGCTCGTCTGTTTGTGATTTGAAGTTCTTGAAAATAGGTCGGATTTTATAGGATGTCGAATGTGTGTTGCTTCTGTTCTTTACACTGATTTCAATCGGTTTGTTCGTATATGAATATCTATGCTGCTTCAATAAAGTATCGATAGCAGGCCTTAACAATTGAAAAGAGCGTGTTCTTGAGGCTTCCTTAGGCACTTTGAATTCGTCACTTACATAAGCACGTTTAATATTTACTGTGTATGTGTTGAAGTCGATATCTTCCCACGCTAATGCGATTACTTCCGAAAGAGAGAGTCCTGTCCAGCACGTAAAGATGAACATGTTTATTATTTCTGGTCGACTGTAGTCACGTCTTTCTAGTTCAATTATTTTTTCCAGTTCTTTTATTGTATATGGATCAGCTTCAGGACCCTCTGTTTCATCTCTCTCAAGATTAGGTATACGTTCCATTATGTCTGTCTTTGTAATGTGATCCTGGTAAGCCAGTCTTGTCACGCCGCGTAAGACCGTAAACACGTCGTTTACGGTCTTAACTTTCATTTCCAGGTTTTGTGTTAAATGTTTTCTGAAATTTGTAATATCAGTCGTTCGTAGTGATCGTATCGTTTTATCACCGAAATATGCCTTTACATGTTTCGCTTTGGCTTCATAGCCTTCGATTGTCGACTTAGCGCGGTTTTCTGATTTCAATTCCAGCCACATCTCAACACCTCTTGAAATGGTTAGGTCAATATCATTACTAACCGAACCCGAATATTTAAGCGCGTTCTGAGAGTTCGGAAAATGTGCTTGATAATCGAAACTGCCAGACTTTATTTCGTTCAAAATCACCGCTCTTTTGTTAGCGGCATAGTTAAGCGAATTCTGATTAATTTTGAGAATGCCGGTAATGGGCTCCCTCATTCTTTTTCCATCTAACTGGAATGCAATCCGGATGTTATTTCCATGAATTTCGACGCCCTTAGGAATTTTGAACTCAGTTTTCTTGCTCACAGTTTTCCCTCCATCCAATCGTCAATCGCTACTGGGTTATAAACTATGCGGTTAGCAGGGTTCCGGATAAAATGCTTGCCCTCCAACCAAAATGCACAGCGGTACTTCTTTAACTGATCGTTTGTAAATCCATGAGTAGCCTCGAGTATTTTCTGGTGAACCCAGCGCCCATATTGAATCGATATGTTTGTTTCTCTATTCATTGCATTAGTTACCTGTTTAAGTGATTTGAGGCTCTACTTTAAGCGTGTTTTCCGCGCACCACCGGTGCGTACGGCGTGTATTTTTAACGTACCGCGCAACAAGGTGTTCGTTTTCTATTTTATGTTTTGAATAAGAGACGCAACAAAAATGGTGAAAACCTCCATGTTTGAAGGTTTCTAATAAATTTTAGTGAAAGAGGTATGGTAATAAGTTTGTTAAAGATGCCTTTATTAATGGGTTTTGTTCCAACGTTTTTGCTGAAGGGGGGGGGCAAGGCGTACGGTAGGGGTACGCAAGGGTGTGTCTGCTGATATGTTTATAGATAAGCGTGCATTGGTACTTCTGTAGTACCCCTTGTGCACACCTACACGTTCGATTAGGGGAAATAGTCACCGACAGAATTAACAGAACTGATTTTCATAATCTTTTTAAGGAGAACAAGATTGTCAAATCTTTGTGCTCATTATATTTGAGCACAAAGTTTTGATTGTGAGTGCTCATCTTCTGATGAGCACAAGGAATTAATTAAGTGAATTTTTATTGGAATTAAGAAATTAGCAGCGAATTCAAAAAAGCTATTATGAGCATAAACTTTTGGTTTTCGAATGTTGCTTATAGAAAACCTTATATGAGCATAAACTCTGAAAAGTTTGTGTCTTTAGTCTTATTAATAGTCCAAAATCCCTACTTGAGCATAAACCCTTTATGCTCATCCTTATAGGTGTATTTTTAACGCGATTGGAGATGGCGTTATTTGGCTTTATTAAACTCGAGCAAGCATTTTTTAAAAATTGGTAGTTTCGGGTTTTGAAAAGTTTGATGTTTGGGCTCTCCAAAGTTAATAGTTAACGATTGGTCACTTAGTTTGTGCAGGGTACGTAAAGTATCTGGATTAATTTCTCTACGAACACTGGCTAGAAGAGCCTTAAGTTCAAGGTCGAATTTACAATCCACTTCCAGACTCTATATGCTTCAGTTAATTTCACAAAGATGTAAAAACTTAAATCGTAAGGTTTATGCTCATTATTCCTGAGCACTTCCTTTGTTTTGTAAATGCTCAGGAATGATGAGCACAAAAAATAACTTATTTGTGCACATAGATGAGGGCTTTAAAGAATGATGTACGATGACCTTGAGCATAAAATACTATCCTGAGCACAAACTTCTGAAATCTCAAATTACAGGTGGTAAAACCTATCCTGAGCACAAGGTTTCGAAAAGTTGTGTCTTTTAGTTTTAAAATGGCCAAATTCCCTATCCTGAGCACTAACATGTTGTGCTCAGGTTTTTTAGTGTATTTAGGTGCGATAGAACCTTGCGATTATGTCGTTGGTTAAATTCAAACTACGCATTTTTCAAGGCTTGTGTATTTCGAGTGGGGTATATTTTGCTCTGTCATGAGTTTTCTTACAGTTGTCATGAATGATTGATCAGAAAGGTCGCAGAGCCGTATTTGTGTGATAACTGGCTCTCCATTTTCAACGTGTTTGGTTTCGGTTTTAAGTGGGAGTGCTTGAGGTTTAATGACGCATTTTCCTTCCTGAAACCTGAAGCCCAAAGTTATTGGGTGGACCTTAATAGGGCAATTGTCACTAACAGGATCGTTCAACTTCAAAGTCGATTGGACACTGAATTGACCAATGACCTTTTGGATAATCGAAGCAATTGATTTTTCAATTACGTATCGTTCGAAGGTGTTCAGTTTAATGCATCCGGATATTTGATGTAGGCCTTTGGGATTAGATCTTCTCATACGTTCAGACAAGTTTTCCGCAGATACGGCAATACCACGTGTTAAAGATCTCTCTAGATCTTTAGTGGCAAGTTCAAAATCTCCCAAACATACTCCCGAACTATTGTGCCAATTTCCCTCCTTGCTTTTCCAAATGGTACCTAGCTCGTCTCCAATATCACTTACGAGAGCTAAGACATGTCTTTTCCAGTGATCTGGCTTTTCTTGCCAGTGAGTACCGTAGCTGTAGATATCTTGGTTTAGGATGATATTGCGTAATAGGTCAGTTGTGTAAGTCATAGAGTTCTCCTTTTGTGGTCACCTCCAAAAATATGTCACTTATAAAATACGCAAGTATTATTGATTTCATGAGCGCTAGGAAATTATTAGAATGAAGTACAAGTAGTTGTAAATCTTATATTTTATATAGCTGAGCGTTCGAATATGGGGTAGACTGGGTTGCCTGAGGAATCTGGTTGGTTTGGTTTTGTCCCCCTGGAGTCCCTAACACAAGAAGTAGCGAACAGACATACTTGCTCGAAAGGTTTCAGGGTAGAAACCAAAAAATCTTAAGTCGTTTAGTTTAGGAAGAATAAAACGGTTTATTTGATTATAAAAAGCGAGCCACAATGAATAACTTAGGGACTATTGAAGCCCTCAATACAATATATAAACACCTTCCTTTACACGCAGAAGAGGGCGGTGAAGCATCTTCCGTTAATATTCGTGACAGTATTTCCAAAGACTGTCCAGATAACGTAGAAATCACTTCAGCAATTTCGTTAGTTGAACGATTATTCGTTGGACTGGGTTTGCTGGATGATACTTTGTTAGAGCACGGTATCTGGCGATTCAAATCTTTTCCTGCTTCATTGATGGCTAAGTCGTTGCTGTCTTCACTTAAAGATAGTGATCAGAGCCTATTTCCAAAAGGTTTCTGGGGTGCGCAAAGTGACCACTCTGAAGTTGTTGAAGAACAGCGTAATGTATTGCACTACTTAGAAAACCAAAGACAAAGGCACCACAATACTTCTGCGCAGCCCGTTCGTTACGTACATGTAGCTTGGGGTCTTATTTCAGTGGATGGTAAGTTTCTGCTAAGGCACCGAGAAGATAAGACCCGTAAGAACCGAAACAACTATGTGTTAATTGGTGGTCGTGTCTCGCAAAACGATTTAATGGAAGCGAACAAAGAGCTAGATACACTCGCTGCAGTCAGTCTCTTACAAAGCCCAGAGGCATCCAATCAATCTGACGCAATAGAGGTCGCCCTTGAGCGAGAATTATCTGAAGAAACAGGTTTGAATCCTAAAGAACACTATTCCTATTCATCTTGGCGCACCATTAAACCTTACACCGCTGTCGAAGGCGGTGGTGCAAATCATGCGCTAACGGAATACCGAATACATGTTTACCATATTAATCTTACTCAAGATGGCCTACTTGCGCTTTCTAAACGCATCCGCGCAGATGAAAACCTAACATGGTTTACGGCTGATGAGCTTGTTAAGGCTAAGTCTCAAGATGGCAGAATGGCGTATATCGATGCCTTGATCGAGGATCACGATTCTAAAGATGATTGGCGTAAATCTATAGAGAGTATCTCTCCAAGCTATGTGAATACACTCTCAGAGCTTCCAGATTCTTTTTCAACGACATTCTCGCTAGATAATTCAGAGAAAATCAGCGCTGGTAAGACCGGCAAAGAAAAGGACTTAGATTGCAATTTAACTGATGAAGAGCACAACTTGCTGCTAAGCTTGAGTCTCTTTGCAAAGGATTCCGAAGCTGAGTCATGCTCTGAACGAATTCAGCTATTAATAAATGGTTGGGTAGAAATAGTTGATGACGATCTTAATGACTGTGCGAGAAGTTTAACTAATAAACTAAGTGATGCAGGCTTACCGATTATTGAAGGTTATAAAGAGCGCTTTTACCGTCTAGCCTTGGCAGGATCGAACGTTTATTTCCATAAGGTAGCATTTGAATATCGTTTAGAAGATTCGGTCGATAAGAAAACTCAATTAATTGTTACGAGAAATCCGATTGCGACTGACCTAATTGAATCTGAATCAGCTTCTTACACCAAAGAAATTTCTGGAGCGCTTAAGATTGGCCTGAAAGAGCTCATGGCCGATAAAGACGTTAGTGGTGACTCACAGAAAGACCTTGATACCTTCAAAAAGAATGTTCAAAGGTTGTCTTCCCTAAATCAAGGGATTGGCCTAAGAGCGCTGATACGTTCATTTAAATCTAACTTCCAGCTTTTTGATAAAACCGAAGACGAAGAAACACAGACTAAGGAATCAAGTCGATGAGTTCGATTGAAAGCACACCAACACCCAATAACCTAGCAGCATATTGTTGGTCGATCGCCGACCTGTTACGCGGCGACTTCAAGCAAAGCCAATACGGCCGCATCATCCTGCCATTTACGCTCTTACGCCGCCTTGAATGTGTTTTAGAAGAAACCAAAGAGCAGGTTTTAGCTAAATTCGAAGAAATACAGACAATGAACCTGCCCGAAGAAGCGCAGGAAAAGCTGCTGATTCGCGCTTCAGGTTTAAGTTTTTACAACACCTCAAAAATGGATCTCTCCAAGCTGGGCCAAAACGGCATCAAACAAAACCTGGAAAGCTACATCCAAAGCTTCTCCAAAGATGCCCGTGAAATCTTCGAGTTCTTCAACTTCGCCGAATTCCTAGGCCAGTTAAACGATGCCGACTTACTGTTTAAAATCGTACAAAAAGTCCGCCAAACCGATCTTAGCCCCAAGGCCATCTCCAACCACGATATGGGCCTGGTGTTTGAAGAGCTGATACGCCGCTTTGCTGAAGGCTCCAATGAAACCGCCGGGGAACACTTTACCCCCCGTGATATTGTGCGCCTCACCACCTCCCTGGTATTTATGGAAGATGATGACGCCCTCACCAAGCCCGGCATCATCCGCACCATCTACGACCCCACTGCGGGTACCGGTGGCTTCCTCTCCTCGGGTATGGAATACGTGCACGAGTTAAACCCACAAGCGGTCATGCGTGCCTTTGGCCAAGAGCTTAACCCTGAGAGCTACGCCATCTGTAAAGCCGATATGCTGATCAAAGGCCAGGACGTCACCAATATTAAACTCGGCAACACCTTATCCAATGATCAGCTCGCAGCCTCCAAGTTTGATTATATGCTCTCCAATCCGCCCTTTGGTGTCGATTGGAAAAAGATCGAATCCACCATCAAAGACGAAAACACCCTCAAGGGCTACGACGGCCGCTTTGGCCCAGGCTTACCGAGAGTGAGCGATGGCTCGTTATTATTCCTCATGCACCTGATCAGCAAATTAAGACCGAACGAAGGCGATGTACATGGAGGTACAAGTGTCGCGGGAGGCAGGACGCCGGGAGCGACCGGTGGCCGTATTGGCATCATCCTCAACGGCTCACCCCTGTTTACCGGTGGTGCAGGCAGTGGCGAGAGCGAAATTCGCCGTTACATCCTTGAGGCCGACCTGCTTGAAACCATCGTCGCGCTGCCCACCGATATGTTCTACAACACCGGCATCGCCACCTATGTATGGGTGCTGTCGAATAAAAAGGCCGATGAGCGCAAAGGCAAGGTACAGCTGATCAACGGCGTAAACCTCTGCGGCAAGATGCGTAAATCCCTAGGCTCCAAACGTAACGAAATGAGCAGCGATGACATCGCCACTATCACCCGCAGCTTTGGAGCCTTTGAAGTGGTGGATGCTCGTGAGCTGGATAAACCTGCCGAACAAAAAAGCAACCGTGGCCGACAATCGGAAAACCCTAAAACGGAAGCCCCCAAAACCTTCGCCAGTAAAATCTTCGCCACCCATGAATTTGGCTACCGCCGCATCACCATCGAGCGCCCATTACGCGAGAGCTACCAATTCAATGATGAGCGCATCGCCGAGCTGCGCTTTGCCCCCAAGCCGTTAAACGCGCCGATGAAGTGGGTATATGAAAACTATGCTGAAAGCTGGAGCGATGACGAAGGCTGTGAGAACTACGGTGTATTAGCCGAGAATGAAGCCGACATCCGCAAACACTTGAAAACCCATTTCAGTGATTTAAAAGAAGCCAAAATCAAAGAACTGTTAGACCACAAAACCTGGGCAGCACAAAAGCAATGCCTGCTAAAAGCCAAGCAGCTACAGGCAGAGATAGGCACTGTACAGTGCGATGATATGAACGGCTATGAAGCCGCCATCAAAGCCGCCTGCAAAGCTCAAGGCATTAGCCTGGATACCAAAGAGAAAAAACAAATCACCACCGCCGTAAGCTGGAAAAACCCGGCAGCGGAAAAGGTGATTAAAAAGCTGCATAAAAATACCGAAGCCAACCCGCTTTATGGTCTGTTTGAGGTGGATGGAGGTGCCGGCAGCGAAAAGAGAGTGATTGAGTACAAAACCGATGGTGACTTGCGTGATAATGAAAACGTTGCCCTTGATCCATCACAAACCGTCAATGCGTTGAACGAAGCCTACTTCAAAAAAGAGGTACAACCCCATGTACCCGATGCCTGGATCGATGCCAGCAAGACGGATGATAAAGATCAGGAAGTGGGCATCGTCGGTTATGAAATTCCGTTTAACCGCCATTTTTATCAGTACCAGCCGCCAAGAGATTTGGAAGCGATTGATGCGGATTTGGATGCTGTGTCTGCCGAGATTATGAATTTGCTGCAAGAGGTGCATTCGTAATGGGTAAGTATCAAGCATACCCTGAGTATGTTGACTCTGGAACTCAGTGGCTGGGAGAGATTCCAGCGGATTGGGAATTATTTGACGGTAAGCGTTTATTCAAGAATCGAAGGGAGCCTTCATTAGAAACGGATGAGCAACTTGCGGCCAGCCAAAAATATGGCGTTGTTCCTCAGTCTTTGATGATGAAACTGAATGATTCAAAAGTCATGCTGGCATTGAAAGGAACCAGTTCATTTCGTCACGTTGAGGAGAATGATTTTGTAATTAGTTTGAGAAGCTTCGAAGGCGGAATTGAACATAGCAAATACGTAGGATGCGTTTCACCAGCGTATACAGTTTTATCTTCCGTGAAAGATATTGCGCCTAAATTCTATCGTTATCTATTTAAAAGTAAGCCATATATAGCTGCTTTACAGTCAACAACAGATAGTCTTCGCGATGGGAAATCCATAACATTCGAGCAATTTGGTGCCATTCCTCTTGTCTTACCGCAATTTGAAGAACAAGAAAAAATCGCCAACTTCCTCGACCACGAAACCGCCAAAATCGACACCCTGATCGAAAAACAACAACAGCTGATCAAACTGCTAAAAGAAAAACGCCAGGCCGTGATCAGTCATGCCGTCACCAAAGGCCTCAATCCCAGCGTCCCCATGCGCGACTCAGGTGTAGAGTGGTTAGGTGAAGTGCCGGAGCATTGGGAAGTAAAAAAATTCAAATACTTATGCGACAGAATCATTGCGGGGCCTTTTGGCTCTAGCATCACCAAAGATATGTACGTTAAAAATGGCTACAAGGTATATGGGCAAGAGCAGGTGATACCAAATGATTTTGAGATCGGTGATTACTATATCAATGAAAAAGATTACACAGAACTATCCCGTTACATCGTTGGTGAAGGCGATATTCTTATTAGTTGTGTAGGAACATTTGGAAAAATCGCTGTTTTTCCAGAAGGTGCTGAGCCAGGAATAATTAATCCAAGATTGATAAAAGCTGAGATCTGCCAAAATCATAACCCGTACTACATCAGAGAATTACTTAAAAGTGAGATGGTCTTTAAACAATTCGAACTTTTGAGTAGAGGTGGAACAATGGGAGTTATTAACATTGCTATATTGAGTGAAATATTAGCTGCTGTACCTCCTGAGAATGAGCAGAGTGAAGTAGTAGAATATATCAACCAACAAAAAGAAAAGTTCAGCAGCTTGATTGATCAGGCAAATAAGGCTGTTCAGCTGTTACAGGAGCGCCGTACGGCTCTGATCTCAGCAGCCGTAACCGGAAAAATTGATGTCAGAAGCTGGCGAGCCCCAGAACCATCCGATAATCAAAACAAGGAAGTAGCCGCATGAGTACATTGTCAGGAAGCGGTAAGGCTAACGAGTTTACCTTTCAAAATGATATGGTCGATCAGCTAGTCGCTAACGGCTGGCTGCTGGGTAAGCCTGAAGGCTACAACCGTGAACTGGCCCTGTATGAAGAAGATGTGCTGGGTTTTGTTAAAGAAACCCAAGATGAACAATGGCAAAAGTTCTGTGGCCTATATCCCCCTTCACCTGGAAATGAAAAGCATCCTGAGCAGAAGTTTTTAGAGCGTGTCGCATCCCAATTAAATAAAGCCGATCCTAACGCTGCCAATAAAGAGATGCGTACCTTTGGCACCTTGGGTGTCTTACGCCATGAGCTGCGTGATCGTGGTACACGCTTTAGTTTATGCCAGTTTAAACCCGAACATGATTTAAACCCGGATACCCTGGCGCGTTACAAACAGAACCGTTTACGGGTAGTACCGGAGCTGGTGTATTCACCTTGGGCCAATGAAGCAGAATTAGAGGCAACAGGTAATAAGGCTAAAGCATGGCGTATAGATCTGGTTTTATTTGTCAATGGATTGCCAGTGGCCACGCTGGAGTTAAAGTCTGAATTTAAACAGGCGGTGCAAAACGCAATAAAACAGTATAAGACAACAAGATTCGCAACCGATCCGGCGACTAAGAAACCCGAACCACTCCTTAGCTTTAAACGCGGTGCACTGGTGCATTTTGCCGTCAGCCAGTATGAAGTGTATATGGCCACGCGCCTCGAAGGGGAAGACACCTTCTTTTTACCCTTTAACAAAGGCACCAAGGATGGTGGAGCCGGTAACGATGTACCTAAGGATGTGAATCAGTACGCCACCGATTATTTATGGAATGAGGTGTTACAGCCCGATAACCTGCTGAATATTCTTGCCCGTTTTGTGCATTTACAAATCGAAGAAAAGGAAGACTGGGAAGGGCGTAAGTACAAGAAAGAGACATTAATCTTCCCGCGTTACCACCAGTGGGATGTGGTCACCAAATTGGTTGATGCTGCCCTTACCGAAGGCCCAGGTAATAAGTATCTGATACAACACAGTGCCGGTTCCGGTAAATCCAACTCCATTGCCTGGTCGGCGCATCAGTTATCCAGCATTCATACCGCAGAAGGTAACAAACTGTTTGATTCGGTGATTGTGGTCACTGACAGAACCGTGCTGGATGATCAGCTGCAAGAAACCATCTCGCAGTTTACCTCGGTAGAAGGTGTGGTGGGGCGTATTAACCGCAGCGAAGGTGATGGCTCCAAATCGGAAAAGCTGGCCGCAGCGCTGGAAGGTGCAACGCCGATTATTATCGTTACCATTCAAACCTTCCCCTATGTATTAAAAGCCATTGAAAACAGCGTCAGCCTCAAAGAGCGTAACTATGTGGTGATTGCCGATGAGGCCCACAGCTCACAAACCGGCAGCACCGCACGCCAGCTAAAAGAAGTGCTGATGGTTGATGGCAAGCCGCAAGATGAAGATTTAACCACCGATGATATTCTCGATGCAGCCGTGGCCTCACGCCGTGCCTCCAGCAACCTGAGTTACCTGGCCTTTACCGCAACACCGAAAACCAAAACGCTGGAGCTGTTTGGTCGTTTACCCAAACCGGAAGAAGCGCCTTCCAAAACCAATAAGCCCGAAGCCTACCATGTGTACACCATGCGCCAGGCCATTGAAGAAGGCTTTATCCTCGATGTGCTGAAGAATTACACCAACTACAAAGTGGCCTATAACCTGGCCTTGAAGATAGACGGTGCCGATGAAGAGGTAGAAAGCAAAAAAGCTAAGGTGAAACTCAACCAGTGGGTGCGCCTGCATGACTACAACATCAGCCAGAAAGTGCAGGTGATTGTGGAGCACTTTAAAGACAATAT
>NZ_LWFZ01000122.1:0-640 GCF_001635225.1 Oleiphilus sp. HI0086 | reverse complement strand
CCCAAACCATTCAGATCAAACTCGCTTTGCCTGAATCCTACAAACTTGAAGCCGGCTTATCAGGGCAGGTGGACTTCATTATCTCTTATGAAAAACAGATTCTTGTTGATTCTTCATCAATCATTAAGCGGGCGGGGGTGTTTGGTGTATACCGAATCAATGAAGGTAAAGCAGTGTTTACGCCGGTCAATTTTGAGCGGAAGTGGCAACGTTATTTGGTGGTTCTCTCAGGCCTCGAGCCATCGGATATCGTTATCACTAACCCGCCATCTTCCTTAAGAGATGGGAGTCCAGTGGTCTTTAAACCTAGCGATGCCTCAGTAAATAGTGCAGAGACCAAGTAATGGATAAGAGCCAAAATTCGGGCGGCAAAGCAGCTTCTAACAGCAGCTTTAATATTGCCCATACGCTAGCCAAAACCTTTGTTGAATCAAAGCTTGTATTGGCCATTATTCCTGCCGTTATCTTGTTCGGTTTAATGGGGCTGTTTGAAATTCCCCGTGAAGAGAATCCTCAGATAGTGATTCCCGCTGCCGAAGTCACCATTCCCATACCAGGTATGTCACCTTTGGAAGTAGAACACTTGCTGCTAACGCCGCTCGAAAATCATCTCAATACGATGCAGGGGGTAAAGCACACT
>NZ_LWFZ01000121.1:0-1040 GCF_001635225.1 Oleiphilus sp. HI0086 | reverse complement strand
ATGGCTTGGTCGAGTGCGAAAGCAAACCAGGTAAAACCGACTTCATTATTTATATCCCTATCGATAGCACGCGCTCACCTAAACCAACAAACGTTTCAAGTATCTCGGAGTAACACTATGACAACAAAGCCACTTGTATGGATCATTGATGATGACCGCTCTATACGCTGGGTACTTGAAAAAGCGCTAGCAAAAGAAGACTACGAGCTTCGCTCTTTTGAAAGCGGTGAAGGTGTAGTAGAGCGACTTTCTAGCGAGAGCCCTGATGCGATTATCAGTGATATTCGCATGCCTGGCATTGATGGGCTTGCACTACTTGAAAAGATTCAAGCTAATAACTTGCATCGTGGCGTACCGGCAGTTCCGGTCATTATTATGACCGCTCATTCCGACTTGGACAGCGCTGTTTCCTCCTATCAGAGTGGCGCTTTCGACTACCTACCCAAACCCTTCGATCTAGATGATGCCGTCGCACTAATCAAACGCGCCATTGCTCACTCCCAAGAGCAAAAAGCACAGAATATGCCTGATGCACCGGAGCTCAATGAAGAAAATACTGAAATCATTGGTAAAGCTCCAGCGATGCAGGAAGTGTTTCGCGCTATCGGCCGCTTATCACAGTCAAATATAACGGTTCTGATCAATGGCGAATCAGGAACAGGTAAAGAACTGGTCGCTCGTGCTTTGCATCAGCATAGCCCCCGTGCACAGTTACCATTTATTGCCTTAAACATGGCTGCAATTCCCAACGACCTGATTGAGTCTGAGTTATTTGGTCATGAGAAAGGTGCCTTTACAGGTGCTGGAGGACAGCGCACCGGACGCTTTGAACAGGCTGATGGCGGTACACTTTTCCTCGATGAAATCGGAGATATGCCTGCCGATACGCAAACCCGCCTATTACGTGTACTTGCTGATGGTGAGTTTTATCGAGTCGGTGGCACCACACCCGTTAAGGTTAACGTTAGGATTATCGCTGCAACCCACCAAAACCTTGAAGGTCTGGTTCAAGAAGGTAGCTTCCGGGAAGATTTATTTCA
>NZ_LWFZ01000120.1:0-965 GCF_001635225.1 Oleiphilus sp. HI0086 | reverse complement strand
CTCTTCTTTGAGTTTTAGTTCGCTGATATCCCTAAAGCTCCAAGCCAGGCCAATAATCTCGCCAGAGTTGTTTTTCGTCTGGGGGTTGGAATATGCCTCAATAGTTCGACCCTTTAGTGTTTTTATTTCACACAGACGCTGCTCTTTGGGAGTCTCGAGGCTGAATTTAAACTCGGCTGTCAGTGAGTTTGGCTCGCTGATGAGGGTTTCTGTTTCTTTTAGAAAGTCTGCTATATGGTTGATGTTCTTTTCTTCAGGGTCGATACGGAACATCTCACAGAAATTTGGGTTGTAGAGTCTGACTCTACCTTCCAGATCGAAAAGCACCTATCAGAAGTGCCGGATGACCCTCGCATTACTGCATTTTTGAATGCCGTACATAATAGTTATGTCGAAGCTGATGAACAAAGAACAACCCTCGAGCGCTCCGTTCAACTGTCAGCAAAGGAACTCATTACTAATTAATTTGTCGGAGTCATTGCCGTGATCGGGGGCGGCGGCAATGCCGATACTCGCGCTCATGTAAATATCTTCATTGCCTAAATGAAATGGTGTGCCAAAAGAGTCAACAATTGCTTGTGCAAATTGTTTGGCATTATCTGTGCCATCTTGTTTTTCCATCACTGCAATGAATTCGTCACCACCATGTCTAGATAGTAGTGTGTGAGGGGGCAGCTCGGCTTCAAGGCGCAGAGTTATGGCCTTGAGTAGTGCATCGCCAACACCGTGTCCCAGAGAGTCATTTACATCTTTAAATCCATCAAGGTCGATAAACAGGACAATCGTCTGGTCTTTGTTTTGACTTNCCGAAGTCAGGGCGGTATCGAGCCTGTTTGATAGAAGCCTGCGGTTAGGTAGNCCAGTAAGCAAGTCATGATAAGCTCGGTGACGGGCTTCCTCTTCTTTGAGTTTTAGTTCGCTGATATCCCTTAAGCTCCAAGCCAGGCCAATAATCTCGCCAGAGT
>NZ_LWFZ01000119.1:0-911 GCF_001635225.1 Oleiphilus sp. HI0086 | reverse complement strand
TCTGGCTGATAAGCCGACTTGATACCAGAGAATACTTGCTTTTGCTCTGTTCCCAAATCCAAAGTAAGTTTCAGTAGCTTTTTAGCCCCTTCAACATGCTCTGCGTTCTTAATCAATGCAACGCGTAAATCCACTTTGGCAAAATCATCAAACTCAATTTCTGGCGCAATTGCCTCACCACCAGGCAAATCACTTTCTTCAACTGGCTTCTCTTCTTTCTTTCCTAGCTGCATTTCTGCCGCCGCAGCTTCTTTAGAAGCTTCAACCATCTTATTGACCTTATCCATTTCGACACGCGTCATCATCGGCTTAAACTTGTTGATTTGATGATCTAACAATAGCTCGGTACGCGCATCCCAGTTCAATTCAATGTTTAAGAAGCCTTGCGCCTTTTCAGTCATACCCGGTAGCACTGGCGCTAAATAGGTCATCAGCTGGCGGAACATATTGATACCATTGGAGCAAATTTGCTGTAGCTCAGCTTCTTTGCCTTCTTCCTTGGCAATCACCCAAGGTGCCTTTTCATCGATATACTGATTTGCCAGGTCAGCAAGCTCCATAATCTTACGAATCGCCTTACCAAACTCTCGACCTTCGTAGAAAGCTGCAATCTCGTCACCTGCATAGATAAACTTCTGAAGCAGCTCGGTTTCTTCACAACTCGCTGCTAACTTGCCATCAAAACGCTTAGTAATAAAACCGGCACAACGGCTGGCAATATTCACAACCTTACCGACCAAGTCAGAATTAACACGTTGCGCAAAATCTTCCAGATTCAAGTCCAGATCATCGACCGCATTAGTCAATTTGGCCGCAAAGTAATAACGCAGGTATTCAGGGTTTAGGTGCTCTAAATAAGTACGCGCTTTAATAAATGTGCCTCGTGACTTGGACATCTTCTTACCATTTAC
>NZ_LWFZ01000118.1:0-1314 GCF_001635225.1 Oleiphilus sp. HI0086 | reverse complement strand
TGGCGTAACGATCCTCTGGCATTAGACTATAGCCTAGCTCACCTTCACAAATGAGCGTTTCCAGCACCAGTTCGCCGCCCTGGCGCAAGGTCCCCTTGAGCTCCAATAGGTGATCGATAGGTGAGCGGCGATGGTAAAGCACGCCCATTGAGAAAGTTGTGTCAAAGGCCTCTAGCTGTGGTGTCACATCTTCCATTCGTACTGGGAGCAAATGGATGGGTGCTTGAGGGCCACAATATTTCTTTAGAGTCTCGAACTGTAGTAAGAATAAAAAGTTCGGGTCGATCCCAATAACATTTTGTGCGCCTTCGCCCAACATACGCCAGCAGTGATAACCAGAACCGCAGCCTACATCGAGTATAATCCGGTTTTTTAAGGGGGTGATGTGGTCTTTGATACGTTCCCATTTCCAGTCTGATCGCCACTCCGTATCGATATGAACGCCGAATAAGTCATAGGGTCCTTTTCGCCAGGGTATTAAACCTCTAAGTGCTTGTTCAAGCTGTTTAAACGTATCACTATTTAGGCCTTCCTTGCTGTCGGCACCAACACGTGAAGCATCTAGATTGACGATGTCGGAGTTTAAAACTGGCAGAGAATGATAGGCCTCCAACCAACGCTTTAAGTCACCATGAGGCTTTTCTTGAAGCTTATGTTTGAGTAGGGGGATTAAAGTCTCCAACCAGGGTTCGAGCTTGTTGCTGCGCATGAAAGCAAATAAGTCGTCATAGAGAGGGTAGAAATCCATCGTTATACCTAAGCTGCTTTAATCGCTATCAGCGACATAAAGTTGAAACATTGATACCAAAGGTGGGAGTGAGTAAACCCGGCCTCTTTCAAACGCGCTTGATGGGCTTCTAGGGTGTCTGGCATTAGTACCTTTTCAAGGGCGCTTCGCTTTTGGCTCACTTCCAGTTCACTATAGCCGTTTGCGCGTTTAAACAACCAGTGCAGTTCTTCTAGCTCGCTTTGCTCATTTTGATTGTCAAAACAGATCTTTTCGGAAAGAATTAGTACGCCACCCGGCTCCATTGCAGCATAGATATCTTTGAGGAGTTTTAAGCGCAATGCAGGGTCAACAAACTGCAGGGTGAAATTTAACGTCACGACTGAGCAAGGTTGAAACGCCAGCTCTGTGATATCCTTACACACAAGTTCAACGGGAGTTTCTTCGTTATCTATTTTGATATAGTGGTTGCAGCGATCAAGCATCGACTCTGAGTTATCGACGGCGATGAGTTGGCAACTTTTGTCTCTTAAGCCATGGCGCATAGCAAGTGTTGATGCACCTAGGGAACAACCCAGGTCATAACA
>NZ_LWFZ01000117.1:0-821 GCF_001635225.1 Oleiphilus sp. HI0086 | reverse complement strand
CGGGCAGGCAGTGAGGCAGGCCTTACAGCTACCACAGTGTTCCTCTATGTATGGTTTACTTATTGGAAGAGGGAGGTCGGTATATATTTCCCCCAGAAAAAACCAGGAACCCGCTTCACGACTGATAAGCATAGTATTTTTACCGAACCAGCCTAAACCCGCTTTCTGGGCAAAGGCTCGTTCAAGTACAGGTGCGCTGTCGACAAAAGCTCTAAAGCTGTAGCTTTCCGCTTTTTGTTTTATATGTTCGATCAGCTTTTTTAGCCTCGAGCGGATTAGCTTATGATAGTCACGCCCCAAGGAATAGCGGGATATATAGGCTTTTTCTTTTTCGTTCAAAAGGCCTAGAGGAGAGTTTGGGTCGCTTAGATAATTCATGCGCAAGGAAATAACCCTAAGCGTGCCGGGAACTAATTCATCAGCCTGCCAGCGTTTGCTTCCATGCTTTTCCATATAATCCAGGTCTGCATGAAAACCTCTATCGAGCCAGTCTTTGTATCGTTCTATATGAATGTCTAGGTCATTAGTTGTGATGCCAAATTGCTGAAACCCAAGTTCTAGCGCTTTTTTTTGGATTGACTGCTCAAGTTCTAGCAGCTCGTTGTGAGTAAGATTGGGCTTAGTGTTTTGCATCGAATCTATTCTAGCGGCATCTTTGTGTAAGTCTGACGATGTTTTGCTATACTTAACAGTTAACTAGGAATGTTTGTTCAGCAAATACATTAATAAGCAATGTGTTACGACGCTATTATGGCATAAACGTGCAGCAGAACCTGCTTTTTGTGTCTGCAAAGAGCGCTTGTTTTAATATTTGTTTATGG
>NZ_LWFZ01000116.1:0-846 GCF_001635225.1 Oleiphilus sp. HI0086 | reverse complement strand
GCCCAGGCTAAATGCTTTACCCTCGTGCAGTAAGTCAAAGTCCCCCGCTTTAAGGTATTTAGCTTTTATATCCCGTTCTATATCTGAAGACATAAAACGCATTGCAAGCACAATAATTGCGATAGAAATGCCGACAAGAAGAATTGTGAAAGGAAGCCTATTTACCATAGCTTAGAGCCCATGCTGAGAAGTCTTAAGATCAAAATCTAAACGAATCGTTTTCCCCTGAAACTCAAAGTTGACAACTAAGCGCCATACCATCTCAGCATCGACCGTACATATTGGAATCATTCCACTTAATAAAAATTCGTTAGCCAACTCAGCTTTGGAGGATAAGAAGTGTTGCCCCATATCCATATCTCGCCCTTCAACCCAAGCAACAAGGTTTGAGAGTTCTGCTCCAGCATTGTTCATTGTATGAAACTTCAACTGGAAACGTTCTAGGGCTTTAATTTCACTAGGACTTACTTGAAGTCTAAGCTCCAAGTCATTGAATAGGTGCAAACGACAGTCATCGGCACTAATATCGCAATCGGAACTAAAATTATAATCAGGCTTTTGGTGCTCGTTGGGTGCACTTTTGTCATACAAGGCAAAAAGAATTAGGCCTAAAAAAACAAGACAAACAAGCAGCGCACCCGTCACATAATCTTTCAGCTTAGCCACCCGGGGCTCCCGCAGTCGAAGAGCTATCTAAGCTACCCTCTGTCGACGCGGCTCTGTCATTTTCGAACCTTCTCAAAATCTGTTCAATTGCAACCAGTTCATCATTAATCTTTAACTTGTCATGCTTAGAGGCAAAACTAAACTCAACACCGTAATTAAATCGGCTATGGTGCTTTTCTT
>NZ_LWFZ01000115.1:0-747 GCF_001635225.1 Oleiphilus sp. HI0086 | reverse complement strand
ACGCATCACCTTGCTTACAATCCGGGTCGTTGATCAAGCCCCATTTGGTGAAACGATAAGGACGAGTGCGAGTATCTAACCACGGGTAGTTCATACCCTCTTTACCGGTTAGTCGTGCTTGGTGAATGATGTTCTCATCCTGATTACCAAAGGTACCTTTAAACCAAACATCACGGCCACGACGGGCTTGATCTCTCATTGCTTGAGCTTTTTCAGGGTCAACTGCTTCAACATCTTTGAACAGTGCATTGACATAACGACAACCCTCAGCATCATAGCCGGTTGGCTGAGGCTGATCACAAGGAGGCGGAGTATATTGAGCAATAGGCTCTATCGCCCATGTTACTGGGTCACCACGCTCATGCGTATCTGGCGATTTACCTTCTGGCCAGACTTTACGTGCTGCCAGAGTATTGTAATAGTTCTCGTTAAACCACTCAGCTCTTTCCAGCCAGTAAGGGGTACCTTTGTATACACCAGTGGTTAGATCGTTTTCGATTAAGTCTGGAATCCCGACACTTCGGAAAGTCGCTCGATAGGGTTCGTCAGAAACCTCAACGTTACCCGTTGGCAAGTCGTAAGGCGTTAAGGTGGGCACCTCTGGAATAGCTATGTTTTCTGGAACAGGCGGCACACTCGGCGGTGCTGGTGGTAAGGTCGCGAAGTGAAATACCGTCGCAGCACCAACAGTAGAGGCTGTAATACCCCAGAACTTTTTACTCATAGCAATCATCCTTTTTTTTCATA
>NZ_LWFZ01000114.1:0-681 GCF_001635225.1 Oleiphilus sp. HI0086 | reverse complement strand
CAGAACCGAGGCATTTTGACGTGTAGTTGCATAGAGGTCATCAAGGTTGCCACCGGCAAAGAAAGTCGACTTATTTGAACGGAATAGCACACCTGCGAAGTCTTCATCACGAAGTTGTTCGACTGCTGCGCATAAGGAGTCTGTAAATTCCTGGTCCATTAAGTTGGCACCGGAATTGGGCTTATCAAGAATAAAGTGAACGATATTGTCTTGATCTTTTTCTACAATCACTGAATTCGTGTTGTTATTTATACTCACGGCCGTTCTCCTCTTAAACTCTTTCGATAATCGTTGCGATACCCATGCCACCGCCGACACACAAGGTCGCTAGGCCAGTCTTTAGGTCACGAGCTTCAAGCTCATCTAGTAACGTACCCAAAATGATTGCTCCTGTTGCGCCTAAAGGGTGACCCATCGCGATTGAACCGCCATTAACATTTACTTTTTCTTCACTCACTTCTAGTTCGTCCATAAAGCGCATGACCACAGAGGCGAATGCTTCGTTCACCTCGAACAAGTCGATGTCCTTAACGTCCATGCCAGCTACTTTAAGTGCTTTTCGTGCAGCGGGCGCAGGACCTGTGAGCATAATCGTCGGGTCAGTTCCAACAACAGCTGTAGAAACAATACGAGCCCGTGGTTTCATACCGAATTTTTTACCAGCAGCCTCACTACCAATTA
>NZ_LWFZ01000113.1:0-16148 GCF_001635225.1 Oleiphilus sp. HI0086 | reverse complement strand
TGCAAACAAGTTATATTCCGATCTTAGCGCGAATCCCAGTAATGCTAGTGTCAATGATTGGCTTTGTGCATACGCAATGGCGGTCAATGAAGAGAATGCTGCGGGACAAGCAGTCGTAACCGCGCCAACAAACGGTGCGGCGGGTGTAGTCCCAGCATTGCTTTATTATCTAACCAAGCATGAAGAGATTTCAGAATCTAAGTCACGAGAGTTTCTGCTAACTGCGACAGTCATCGGCGCGATAATTAAAGATACTGGCTCTATATCGGGGGCTGAGGTCGGTTGCCAAGGGGAAATCGGTTCTGCCTCAGCGATGGCGGCAGCTGCTTGCTGTGCTGTCATGGGGGGGACTATTTGGCAAATAGAAAATGCAGCAGAGATTGCCCTAGAACACCATTTAGGTATGACTTGCGATCCGGTAAAAGGTCTTGTTCAAGTACCTTGTATAGAGCGGAACGGATTTGGTGCCATCAAAGCCTATGCGGCTGCGTCACTTGCGATGCACGGTAACGGTAGCCATTTAATTACCTTGGATAATTGTATTGCGGCGATGAAGCAAACTGGTGAGGCAATGTCAGAAGAGTTCAAGGAAACCTCTCAGGGAGGGTTAGCAGTCAGGTGGGTAGACTGTTAACATTATCTGAATAAATTAGGTATGGGAGATAAAGGATGACAGAAAGCGCAATCGTTTGGCGCAGTTGCGCAAAGGCACGCTTGAAGAAGGTCCCTTTTTTCATTAGGCCATTTGTAAAATCCCGCGTAGAAAAAGTTGCCAGGGCTCGTAATTTAACAGAGATAAATGAGGGCTTGCTAATTGAAATTAAACGAAAAGAAATGCCCGGTTAGAGTGGGAATATTCGTTTTTTCGGTGTGTTTTATCGTCTTTTCGCGGTAAACTCTGCGAGTGTTATAAAGGAACCTCAAATCTCTAATGAATCACTTGTTACTGATCGCCGTTGCTGGCGCCCTGGGCGCGCTTGCGCGTTATGGGCTCGTTTCCCTTGTAGGCTCTCGAGCATTCCCTTGGGGTACTATGACCGCGAACATTCTAGGCTCATTATTGATGGGCTTTGCCTATGTATATATCGTTGAGAAAAGTATCGTTCCTGCTGACATGAAGCCTTTCGTTATGACCGGGTTTCTTGGCGCGTTTACGACGTTCTCTACTTTTTCGCTTGAGGCCTGGCAATTGCTGGATCGTGGCGAAATATTAATTGCTGCATTTTATATTATAGGTACAACACTGATTTGCATTGTCGCGCTATTTGCCGGGGTGCTGATCTCGCGCGCTAGCCTCTAAGAATATTAAATACCAAAACATTACTAATTTAACGACTAAACATTAACGCAAGAATTTTATTTATGTTAGATCCAAAACTCGTCCGCACCGAAACCAATGAAATCGCTGAAAAGCTGGCAATAAAGAAGTATAAGTTTGATACAGACTTGTTTTCATCCCTAGAAGAGTCGCGTAAGCAAATACAGTCAAAGACTGAAGAGCTTCAAAATGAACGCAACACTCGCTCAAAATCGATTGGTAAAGCCAAAGCGGCCGGAGAAGATATTGCGCCACTAATTGCCGAAATGGATACAATTGGTGCTTCTTTAGAATCTGCAAAGGCGGAATTAAGTGAAGTGCAGGATCAGTTAAACGATTTGCTTGCAGGCATGCCTAATATA
The DNA here is from genome assembly GCF_001635225.1 of Oleiphilus sp. HI0086. Taxonomy (NCBI): domain Bacteria; kingdom Pseudomonadati; phylum Pseudomonadota; class Gammaproteobacteria; order Oceanospirillales; family Oleiphilaceae; genus Oleiphilus; species Oleiphilus sp. HI0086. Next base: position 14,468 of record NZ_LWFZ01000113.1, on the reverse strand, counting down.
CCAGACTCTGAAGTGCCTGAAGGTAATTCTGAAGATGATAACGTCGAAGTATTAAAGTGGGGTGAGCCTGGAAAATTTGATTTCGAGGTTAAAGATCACGTAGCTTTAGGTGACATCAATAAACAATTAGACTTTGAAACTGCAAGTAAATTGACCGGTTCACGTTTTGTGGTGATGCGCGGACAGTTAGCCAAGCTTCATCGTGCTTTAGCGCAGTTCATGCTTGATACGCATTCAGCTGAAAATGGTTATGAAGAAGTCTACCTTCCTTACGTTGTTAATAGTGACTCATTGTTCGGAACTGGTCAGTTACCGAAGTTTGAAGAAGATTTATTTAAATTGCATGCAGACAGAGAGTTTTACTTAATCCCGACGGCAGAGGTTCCTGCAACCAATATTGTTCGCGATGAGATTATCGACTCGGCCAAGCTGCCTATCAAACTTGTTTGCCATACACCATGTTTTAGAAGTGAGGCTGGATCCTATGGTCGTGATGTGCGCGGTATGATTCGTCAGCATCAATTCGACAAGGTTGAGATGGTTCAGATCGTTAAGCCGGAAGATTCAGCCCAAGCACTAGAGGCCTTGACGGGACATGCTGAAGGTATTTTACAAAAGCTGGGTTTGCCGTACCGAAAAGTATTGTTGTGTGGTGGTGACCTGGGCTTTTCTGCTGTGAAGACCTACGATCTTGAAGTTTGGCTGCCCGGACAGAAAGCCTATCGTGAGATTTCCTCTTGCAGTAATACAAAGGATTTTCAGGCTCGTCGTATGCAGGCTCGATACCGCTCTCCTGAAATGAAAAAACCACAACTTGTTCATACTTTAAATGGTTCTGGTCTAGCGGTCGGTCGTACGATGATTGCGGTGATGGAGAACTATCAGCAAGAAGATGGTTCGATTAAAGTTCCTGAAGTGCTTGTTCCTTATATGGGCGGACTTGAAGTCATTGCTTAGTTTATCAACGGTCTGTAACTGAGGAGTCACGATGGATTTTTTACCACTTTTTTTTAGTTTAAAAGGTAGTCGTGTCCTTGTGGTCGGAGACTCCGCAGCTGCTGCACGTAAAATAGAAGTATTACTTAAAACCAAGTGCAAAGTACGCTTGGCTACAGACACTCTGACCGATCAAGGCTTAAAAATATTGGTCGAAACTAATGACATAGAGCGTGTTTCGCTGACTGCAGAGAGCCCTAATAATGATTTGGTCTGGGGGCGTATCAGCTTAGCTGTCGCAGCGTCTGAAGATAAGGTTGTTAATGAAGCTATAGCAAAGACTGCTAAGCAGAGAAATATCCCGATTAACGTCGTTAATCGAGTAGATATTAGTGATTTCGTATTTCCTTCTATTATTGACCGCTCACCTGTTATTGCCGCGGTATCTAGTAGTGGTGAATTGCCTATTTTAACGCGTTTGGTTCGTAGTCGTTTAGAGGCAAACCTTCCACATGCTTTTGGCCGTATGGCGATGATCGCTAAAAAGTACCGGCAGCAGGTACGTGAGGGTGTTGATGGTATTAATGCGAGAAGGCGCTTTTGGGAAAAACACTTGGAAGGTAAGTTCTCTGAGTTGGTTTTTTCAGGAAAGGAAGAAGACGCTGTTGACCTATTAGAGTCTGCCATTGAAGATCTTTCTTCTACTGCGCCAAGTAATGACGGTGAGGTTTACTTGGTCGGCGCAGGGCCCGGAGATCCCGACTTATTAACGTTCAAGGCTTTGCGCTTGATTCGCCAGGCAGATATCGTTTTGTACGATCGTTTGGTATCTGAACCAATATTAGAGCTTGTCAGGCATGATGCGGAGCGTATTAATGTTGGAAAGGAGCGTTCAAATCACCTTGTCCCACAAGAGTCGATTAACGAATTGCTTGTTAAGTACGCAAAGCAGGGTAAGAGAGTACTGCGTTTGAAAGGCGGCGACCCATTTATATTTGGTCGTGGTGGCGAAGAAATAGAAACGCTGGCAGAAGAGGGAGTGAGTTTCCAGGTTGTGCCAGGAATTACTGCTGCATCGGGCTGTTCCGCTTATTCAGGCATACCTTTAACTCATCGCGACTATTCTCAATCGGTACGTTTTGTTACTGGCCACTTAAAGAACGATACTTGTGATCTTCCCTGGCATGAATTAGTTCAGGAGAATCAGACCCTGGTTTTTTATATGGGCTTAACGGGGCTTGCAACCATCTGTTCATCTCTGATTGAGAATGGGATGCGTACTGATAAGCCTATAGCTCTGGTTTCCAAAGGGACAACAAGGCATCAAAAGGTTTATGAAGGAACGCTGTCAACTATTGTGGATATTATCAAGAACCAAAAGGTTGCCGCTCCGACTTTAATTATTATTGGCGATGTTGTTAGCTTGCGCGATAAGCTGAAATGGTTGGAGTGACCATTTGTGCTTATCAATAAAAAAGCCGCTCAGATTGAGCGGCTTTTTTATTACTTTAAATCGTTTGAACTGTTTATCGCTTAGGTAGCACGTCTTTTAGTTTCTCGTGCATTTCCAGTAACGATTTTTCAGTTGTCTCCCAGTCGATACAAGCATCGGTAACTGATACGCCGTACTCAAGCTGAGATAAATCTTCAGGAATCGATTGGTTACCAAACTTAAGATTGCTCTCAACCATAATGCCAACGATAGATTTGTTGCCGTCGATGATCTGATTGCAAACGTCCTGCATAACCAGTGGCTGCAGGTTAGCATCTTTGTTTGAGTTTGCGTGGCTGCAATCAATCATTATGTTCTTACTAAGTTTTGCTTTCTCAAGTTCCTGCTCGCATAGTGCAACGTTAACTGAGTCATAATTAGGTTTACCGCCACCACCACGCAAGACAACGTGAGAATATGGGTTGCCTTTAGTGCGAACTACCGATACTTGTCCTTCGCGATTAATCCCTAAAAAGCTATGAGGGTGTGATGCAGATTTAAGTGCATTCATCGCAACGCCAAGGCCGCCGTCTGTGCCATTCTTAAAGCCGATTGCAACTGACAAACCGCTACTCATTTCGCGGTGTGTTTGGGACTCTGTGGTACGCGCACCAATAGCAGACCAGGAAATTGTATCTTGCAAGTATTGTGGTGAGATTGGATCAAGTGCTTCGGTAGCGGTAGGTAGGCCCATATCGCAAATGTCTATTAGTAGTTGGCGGCCAATATGCAGGCCTTCTTCAACTTCAAATGAATCATTTAGGTGAGGGTCATTGATAAGACCTTTCCATCCAACAGTTGTTCGAGGTTTTTCAAAATAGACACGCATCACGATGTACAGGGAGTCAGATACTTTGTCGGACAAAGCTTTCAGCTTTTTTGCGTATTCCTTAGCAGCATCAACGTCATGAATTGAGCAAGGGCCAATGACGACAAAAATTCGATGATCCTTTCGGTCAAGAATATCGTTAATTGTCTGACGCCCATTTGTCACAGATTCGATTGCTTTTTCTGTAAGTGGAATCTCTTTCTTTAACTGCTCGGGTGTGATTAACACTTCGTGAGAAGCGATATTTACGTTATCTAATTTGTTGCTCATTTTCTCTCAACTTATCCCAAAAACTATTAGGCTGCTTGATTCGTGAATTCTAGTGCAAGAATAAACCTGCTATCCAAGGTTGTTTTTCTAACGATAGACGGAACTGTAAAAATTAAAAGTAATGTTGCTGGATACAGGGATGGATTGCAATGATGTAGAGCAACTAAAAATGTATTTTTTTACAGCGTATTGAATATAGATAACTATAATGAAGCGTATGGAAAAAATTAATGCAGTAATTTCTTCGTGAGCCGCCTTAGTAATGACTTGAGTTTTGTGAGGGCTTTGTGTCAAAAGCTACGTGTGCCTGAGCTTAAGTATCTACAGGATTTTGGCACTAGTACCGACAAAACTCTAGATTTAGAGGGTGTTCGACAGCACTTTGTCTTAGAAGTAGGTCAGTACGAAGTGAGCTTGTTAGATCATCTAAAGAAGCATTATGAAGGCGCACAGAAAAGTGGCGTTAATAATATTGCTTTTATCTTGGACCGTTGCTTCGACGTTTGGCTCCGCAAGAATTGCTTCCCCCATGAAATTGCGAACATTTTATCTGTCTGGCGCTTTTCATTATTTACGATCATTTTTCTAGAGCAAAAAAAAGTTTTTCAGCAAGAAGGGGTTGACCAAAAGAAAATACTTGCTTCTGTCATTGGCTTGCTTGAACTGATAGCTACAGACTGTATTGGCTGGAGCGCCGTCCCCGAGCGTTCCAAGCACTTACTTCTTGAACAATTGAATGACGTCAGCACTCAAGTAATAGCAAATCTCCATTCAAACCTGGAGCTGATTGAGGATGCTGAACTTAAGTGGAAAGACTTCCAAGATAAGCAACGCTCAAAGTTTACAAAGGTTACTCAGCGTCTAATCGAGTCAGAGTCTCAATTATGCTGGAAACGTTTCAGCTTTTGGTGTGCACAAAGCTACATTGATTCGGTTTTTGCACGTAAAAAACTTCCCGAGAGTTTACAGTGCTTTCTGGATTCTTATTGGCTTAACAGTGTGGCTGTACATTTGGTATGCGAAGACGGTCTTCATGTGCGTCTGGATGCCGAAATCGACAAATTGACCCAGTCTTTGATGAAGGCCTTTTGCCAGCAGGGCAAGGCTTTATTTCAGTTAGCTGATAGCTTGGTTGACGATCTCAAGAAGGTTCTTGATAGATCGAATATTGCTTACGACGAAAGCATATTCAATGCCTTAGAAGAAAGTATGGTTTCATTGCTTAAACAAGAGTTCTGCGATTCTTTTGTTCCCTATACTTCAGTACCGACTGATATAACACTTAATGAACAATTTAGTCATTTCGATATCTCAAGAATATTATATAAAGATGAGGTTGGTGATAGCTCCGTACCTCAAAATGATTCGGTAGAAAAACTCAATCTTGAAGAAAGTGACTGGTTTGTAATGGGTACAGACCAAGCTAGTTCACCTTCAATGATATTATTGAACCGCTTTGACTATGCTGGCTTGTTTTTGTTTGGTAATTATTTGGGGATGAAAACGGGCATATATACCCGTCAGGAGTTAGACCACTTGCTCAATCAAGGTGAGATTAAACCTTACAAGCAAGGGGAGTCATTCTCTGTTGTGTTTAATGCTTGTGTTAAGGGGCTGATGCGAGTAGCTGATTCACAGCAGAAAGCCAGAATCGCTGCCGCCGAGAAAGCGAAAGAAGAAGCAGAGAGACTGCTCGAAGAAAAACGACTTGCCGAAGAAGAGGCAGAAAAGAGAGCGCAGGAAATTGCCGAACGTACTAAAGAACTACTTAAAAGGCGCGAAGATAAGAAAAAAGCCCAACTTGAAGTATCAGCACTAGCGAAAGTACAGAAATTGACTATAGGTGCTTGGGTCTCACTTACGATTGGTGACCAAGCGGAGCGCTATAAGCTAGTAGTGAAGATTGCTGCGAGTAGTAAATTCATTTTTGTTGATAAGCTCGGGATTAAGAAAAAGGAATATAAAGAAGTTGACCTTGTGGACCTTGTTGTGACAAACAAAATGGAATTTTTGAGCGACGGAGCAGAATTTGAAGACAGCTTGCAAAGGGTTGTAAGCCGATTGCGTATGGCAAAATAAAAATGGTTACTAGCATGAATGATGAAGACTTAAAAAAGTACTTTGATATTGATGAGAAGCGAGTAGAAGCGCGTTTGAACGTTGATGCAGATATTTATATTGAAACAGTGTCACGTGAACCTGGGGATGATAGACCTGCTCACGTTGTACAATGTGAATGTGTTGATTTGTCCGCGAATGGCCTTCAAGCCTATGTCGATGAACCTCTAACGCAAGGCGCTATTCACAGTCTTATAATTGATCTGCCAGAACAAAATAAAAACTTCAGGTTAACCGCAGAAGTGAGATGGGTAAAACCATATAAGTCTGATTATCTAACCGGCTTACTACTTTACGATTCCGATGGGACTGAAATAGTAGATTGGAAGTTTCTGATGTCAAAATACCTTAACTAATACGTAAGGCTTTTGAACTACTCCGCGTCTTCCATTTCTTCAAGCTCTGTGCCAAACAGTGAGTCTTTGTCAAATTCGTTCAAGTGGTCTTCGATTGATAGGCCATTGCCTACACCGTTATTAAGGCTTGGTACAGGTTCTTCGTTAATGAATGCCGCAGCATCAGCAGCCGTTAGTTCTTTACCTTCTTCCATTAGCGCGTGGCCGTAGTTTGGATAGGTGACCAAGGTTGAGTTAGGCAGCGCCTTATGCCAGCGTTGCGCATGGCTAGGGTCTCCCCACTTATCGGACTGACCCCACATGATAAGCGAAGGAACTTCAATTTCGCTGAGATCGAGCAGCATGCCATGCTCCATTAAAGCACGGACAAGTTTCAGCTGTTTGATGTTGGTCGCGTGGGTACCTTCAGTTTGGGCAAGGTGCAGATACCTCTCGGTTACGGCGCGCGATGGTTTTTCCAGACCATAAAAGTCTTGAACAATTTCAGTGATAACGCCTGAGGGTTGTATGTATTTGCTGAATATATCCATGCCAGACGTTGTGGCATAGTTAAGTATCCATGGTAACTCTTGTTGGAATCCTTTAGGGCTAATTAGTACAAGCTTATCCAATTTTTCGGGGTGCTGCAGACCCGCGTACTGTGCGGCCAAATAACCGGAGTAGGAACTGCCAATAAGCGAAAATTTATTTATGCCAAGATCTTCAATAAAGTATTCAAGTGTGTGGACAATGTAATCGCTCGATAAATTTTCGGCGCAAGTGTCTGTACTATCAGAAACACAGTGTGGTGCGCCAGTAAGCCCTGATCCTGGCAGGTCTATTGCGATCAATCTAAAGTCATTACTCAGAATGTCGATCCAATCCTCCCAAGCATGAAGTGAGGAAAGTTCGCTGTGAAGTAGAAGTATTACAGGGCCTTCGCCTACGTCGCGATAATGGATTTTTGTATTAAAGTCGTTTTCGATCCACTGGGAGTCACTATAACTATACTTGCTCGTAATGTACCAGTCAGGTAGCTCGGAAAAGCCAAGAAAATTAGACAAGGAGGTCGAAGATTGAGACGCCTGCTTGATGTTTGCGCAGCCGCCTAGACTTAGGGCGAAGGTAAATGTCAATAGGACAAAAGCAAGCCTAATGCGGTAAAAAAGACGTTCCACTATACGTATCCATCACAAAAATTAAACGTCGCACAAAGATGTACAAGGCATGTACAAAAGCACTTCTCAAGGACTGCATAGACTACCAGTATGTGCTTACCGTTTTCAGTGACGTAGTCCTTAAAATAGCAGTTATCTAAGCGGTTTAGCTTTCTTCTAGTGAACGCATGCCGCTAGTATTAAAGCCACCATCAACAAATAATACTTCTCCGCTAATTCCGCTAGCTAGATCTGAGCATAAAAAAGCAGCAGCATTGCCAACTTCGTCAATAGTCACGTTACGTCTAAGTGGTGTTTGCTGTTCATTTTCAGATAGCATTTTTCGGAAGTTCTTAATGCCGGATGCAGCCAATGTACGAATGGGGCCAGCTGATATGGCGTTAACACGCGTTCCTTCAGGCCCAAGGCTACCGGCCATATAACGAACGTTTGCTTCAAGACTGGCCTTTGCCAAGCCCATTACGTTGTAGTTTGGCAAGGTTCTTTCTGAGCCTAAGTAGGTTAGGGTTAGTAATGACCCATTTCGCCCTTTCATTAACTCACGGCTTGCTTTCGCCAAAGCAACAAAGCTATAAGAGCTAATATCATGAGCGATTTGAAAACCTTCACGGGTGGTTACATCAACATAATCACCGTTTAGTTCGTGGGCGGGAGCGTAGCCTACGGAATGCACGATTATATCAATGCCATCCCACACCTTAGCAATCTCTTCGAAGACCTGAGAAATTTGCTCGTCGTCGGCAACATCGCAGGGTAGAATTAGCTTTGATCCCCATGCTTCACCAAACCCTTCAACTCGCTTTTTCAACTTCTCGTTTTGATAGGTTAACGCTATTTCTGCGCCTTCTCGGTGAAAGGCATTAGCGATACCGGTTGCAATCGATAGCTTGCTTGCAATGCCAACTATAAGAACTTTTTTACCTGCTAAGAAACCCATAATCTATTACCTGGAACCAATTGAAAGTGCTGTCTAAGCGAGAAGGTAGCTCGCAATTAATCTATGCTGATGTTAAGAATATACCACTTGCTGAGATATTTTTATGAATAAAAATAGGCCGCATCTAATAAGTTTTTTGTATAGTCATGTTGAGGTGCGTCAAAAAGAGTTTCACAGTCGTTTTCTTCGATAACGTCTCCATGGCGCATAACTAATACTCTGTGACTTAATGCTCGTACGACTGCGAGGTCGTGACTAATGAATAAGTAGGCGATTTGGTACTTTTCCTGAAGGTGTCTCAGCAAATCTATCACTTGGTTTTGGACAGTACGATCTAAAGCAGATGTTGGCTCGTCGAGTATTATTAGCTTGGGCTTAAGGACGAGCGCTCGTGCAATTGCAATTCGTTGCCTTTGTCCACCGGAAAACTCGTGTGGATAACGATGGCGCATGCCCGGGTCGAGTTCGACCTCTTCGAGCACTTTAATGATTATTTGTTCTCGTTCGTCAGGAGTTCCAATGTTATGTATTTCTAAGCCCTCGTTAATGATTTGCATAATTGACATGCGAGGACTGAGGCTGCCATAGGGGTCCTGAAAGACAATTTGCATTTCTTTTCGGAAGGGGCGGAATGCTTGTTGGTCAAGATTGTGAGTGGGCTTACCTTCAAAGAATATCTCACCTTCACATTGCTGAAGTCTAAGTAAAGCGAGGCCGAGGGTGGTTTTTCCGCTGCCGCTTTCGCCGACGATACCAAGAGTTTCGCCTGCTTTTAGTTTTATTGAGATGTCTTTAGTTGCCTTTAAGAACTCAAGAGGCTTGCCCCAGAAACTTTTCTTAGTAGGAAACCATACGTTGATGTCCTTACTTTCTAAAATTGTTTTAGCGTCGTTCGGGATTTTCTTAGGTGAGCCGCTAGGGTCAGAGTTAATAAGTAGCTTCGTATACTCTTGCTTTGGAGTAGCGAAGATATCTTCGCAATATCCAGATTCGATGAGTTTTCCATGGTGCATCACTACCACTTCGTCTGCATAATGGCGTACGATGCTCAGGTCGTGGGAAATAAGAATGACGGACATTCCAAACTTTTTTTGTAACCCCCGGATTAACTCAAGTACCTGCTTTTGTACGGTTACATCCAACGCTGTTGTTGGCTCATCTGCGATGAGTATGTCTGGTTCGTTGGCTAGCGCCATAGCGATCATTACGCGCTGCTTTTGTCCGCCTGATAGTTGGTGAGGATAGGATCCCAGGCGAGACTCAGGCTCAGGAATACCAACTAGATCTAGTAATTCGATAACACGCTTACGAGCGGCTCGAGTTGAATGAGCGCTGTGTAACTGTATTGATTCGGCAATTTGTTTCTCAATCGTATGTAGCGGATTAAGTGACGTCATTGGCTCCTGAAAGATCATGCCAATTTTACCGCCACGCACACTTCTTAATTCAGTCTCGCTTGCTTTTAAAAGGTCTTTGTTTTGAAAAAGGATTTCGCCACTCGGGTAAGACGTTTTATTTCTTGGATGTAAGCCGAGAATCGCCTGGGCAGTTACTGATTTTCCAGAACCGCTTTCGCCAACAATTGCGATTGTCTTTCCCGCGTGAATATCAAAACTGATACCTTTAACTGCCTCTATTTCTTGCTCTCCTTGTTGAAAGCAAACACGAAGGTCTCTGATAGATATTTGAGCATCGTTATCGTTTGTCATAAAAACTAATTACCTTGAGTGCGTGCTTATATCTTTTTTGGGTCGAATGCGTCGCGTACGGCTTCGCCAATAAATACAAGTAGAGACAGCATTAGTGCAAGAACAATAAATGCCGATGCGCCGAGCCAGGGTGCGTGTAAATTTGTTTTGCCTTGTGAAATCAGTTCACCTAGTGAGGGTGATCCTGGTGGAAGCCCAAAGCCAAGAAAGTCGAGAGAGGTCAGGGTAGTAATTGAACCCGTGAGAATGAAAGGCATGAAAGTAAGTGTCGCGACCATAGCATTAGGAAGCATGTGTCTAAACATAATTCCTCTATTGTCCAAGCCTAGTGCACGGGCTGCGCGTACGTATTCTAGGTTTCTAGCGCGCAAGAACTCTGCGCGTACAACGTCAACTAGCCCCATCCAGCTGAATAACAGCATAATACCAAGTAGCCACCAGAAGTTAGGCGTAATAATACTACTCATGATTATCAGCAGAAATAGAACGGGTAGCCCAGACCAGATTTCTATAAAACGTTGGCCATAAAGGTCGATGCGGCCGCCATAAAAGCCTTGTATAGCGCCAACTACCACACCAACAACAGAGCTAAATAATGTGAGTGCTAAACCAAAGAGTACTGATATTCTAAAACCGTAAATCAATCTTGCGACAACATCACGAGCCTGATCGTCGGTCCCAAGTAAGTTTTCACTTGAAGGAGGGCTTGGGGCGGGTACAGGAAGTTGATAGTTAATGGTGTCGTAGCTGTATTGTATAAGAGGCCATAACATCCAGCCTTCTTCATTAATCAGCTCAGAAACGTATTCGTCACGATAGTCGGCTTCGGTCTCAAAGTCTCCTCCGAATGCGGTTTCTGGGTAACTATTTAAGAATGGCGTATAAAGTTCACCCTGATAGGACACCAAAAGAGGCTTGTCATTTGCAATGATTTCGGCAAACAGTGAAGCAAAAAATAAAATCGAGAATAAGATTAAAGAGTAATATCCGCGTTTATTGGCCTTGAAGTTAGCAAGGCGTCGGCGATTCAGGGGTGACCACGAGCTAGTATTAATCAACATCACTATTGCTCCCTGCTTGCAAAGTCAATTCGCGGGTCAATAAAGACGTATGTCAGGTCGCTAATGAGTTTTAGAATTAGACCAACCAGGGTAAATACGTAAAGCGTTCCAAACATAACCGGATAATCGCGGTTGAGTACAGCTTCGAAACCAAGCAGTCCAAGGCCGTCAAGCGAAAAAATTACCTCTATCAACATCGAGCCTGTGAAGAATATACCGATCAAGGCGCTAGGCATTCCTGCAATAACTATCAGCATGGCATTTCTAAATACATGTCCATATAAAATGCTTTTGTCTGTGAGCCCCTTAGCTCTGGCAGTCGTAACATACTGCTTGTTGATCTCATCCATGAAGGAGTTCTTGGTAAGCATTGTTAGAGTTGCAAAGCCACCTATAACGATAGCGGTAACTGGCAGTACTAGGTGCCAAGCATAATCCAGAATTTGCTCGCTTGTCGTCATGGTGTCAAAGTCTGGCGAGGTAAGACCGCGTAAAGGGAACCAGTCCCAGTATGTTCCACCAGCAAAGAGAACTATTAGGATAACGCCGAATAAGAAGCCAGGAATTGCGTAACCAACAATAATGACACTACTGGTCCAAAGGTCGAACTTGGAGCCGTCTTTGATCGCTTTTTTGATGCCGAGCGGGATCGATATAAGGTAGATGATCAGTGTTGACCAAAGACCAAGAGAAATTGATACCGGCATTTTTTCAAGGACTAAGTCGAGTACACTTTTGTCGCGGAAAAAGCTTTCGCCAAAGTCAAAAACAGCATAGTTTTTGATCATAATAAAGAAGCGCTCATAAGCTGGCTTATCGAAGCCATACATCTTTTCAATGCGCTCAATAAGCTCAGGGTCAAGGCCTTGAGCACCATGGTATTTAGAGGAGCTGCCAGAGCTGCTAGAACTTGAGGTGTTGGTAGATAGCTCTCCGCTACCGCCGCCTAAACGGCTTTGAACGTCTGAACCCATTCCCTGAATCTGTGCGAGCATTCGCTCAACGGGGCCGCCGGGTGCTGCTTGCACGATAATGAAGTTTAAGAGCATGATACCGAGTAGTGTCGGTATCATAAGAAGAAGTCTGCGAAGAATGTAGGCGCTCATTACTTACGGAACCACCACGTATCGATCGCTACTCCGGATTTGGGGGAAATTTCAGGTCTCGCAAGGCTCTTAGTGTAAGCGATACGCTCAACCGGGTTATACCAGTTAGGTATTACGTAGTGCCCGTGTAGTAGAACTCTGTCGAGAGCACGAGTTCGATTAACTAAAGACTTTCTGTCTGGCGCACTGATGACAAGATCAACAAGCTTATCCACGACAGGGTCTTGTATTCCGGCAATGTTTCTAGAACCCTGCGTATTGGCTTTTGATGAATGCCAGTATTCTCTTTGCTCGTTACCTGGTGAATTTGACTGACCAAAACCACCAACCATCACATCGAAGTCAAAAGAGCGGCGGCGATTTATATACTGGGTAGTATCTACGACGCGGATACCGGCTTCAATTCCAAGTTTTTCAAGATTTTTAATAAAGGGTTGTACTACACGCTCAAAGTCTTTCTGGAATAATAAAAACTCGAATGAAAAGGGCTTTCCGCTCTGCTTATTTGTCAGCTTGCCATCCTTCACAGACCAGCCTGCTTCTTTCAGTAACTTGATGGCTTTCCTTAAATTTTTTCGCAAGCTTGCAGGTTTTTCTGTGCTAGGTGAACGGTATTCACTTGTAAAAACAGATGATGGAAGTTGGTCTCTAAAGGCTTCAAGGGTGCTTAGCTCTTCACCAGTCGGCAAGCCCCGCGAAGCGAGTTCAGAGTTCTCAAAATAACTATTACTGCGTGCATATTGCCCATTAAACAAATTCTGGTTGGTCCATTCAAAGTCAAATGCATAGGCGAGCGCCTGTCTGACACGGCTATCCTTGAAAAGTTCTCTACGTGTATTGATAACAAAAGCCTGAAGACCGGCTGGGCGCTCGTGCTTAACTTCTTCTTTGATCAGTTCGCCGTTATCAAACTTTGGGCCGACGTAGGCGTTAGCCCAGTTGCGTGCAGTGTTCTCAATGCGGAAATCAAACTCGCCAGCTTTGAAAGCCTCCAATGCAACAGTGTTATCTTTGTAATATTCGTATACGATTTTATCGAAATTATACATACCCTTGTTAACCGCAAGATCTTTTGCCCAGTAGTTTGGGTTTTTCTTCAGTGTGACCGAGCGACCAGGGTCAAAGCTGTCGATCATGTAAGGGCCGTTGCCGACAGGAATATTTAGCGACGATTTACCGAAATCGTGTTTACTCCAATAGTTTTTGGAAAAAATCGGGAGTTGACCAATGATGAGCGGGAGTTCTTTATTTTGATTGGTAGCAAACTCAAAATGAATGACTGAATCTGAGCGAACCTCAACGTTTTTTACATCGGCATAGTAAGCTGCATAGAATGGTTGTGCTTTTTCATGCTTCGTTAGTGTTTCGAAACTGAACTTTACGTCGTCTGCTGTTATGGGGCTGCCATCAGAAAACTTGGCATTAGGGTTTAGCTTGAATGTAACTGATGAACGGTCATCAGGCGTCTCGATTGTTTCGGCAATTAGTCCATATTCGCTGAAAGCTTCATCACTCGCATGCTTTGTGAGACTTTCATACAAGTAGCGAACACCCGCGGCAGAAACGCCTTTAATAATATAAGGGTTGAAACTGTCGAAGTTATCACCGACAACGCCTAGTTTTAATGTGCCACCCTGGTTTGCAACAGGGTTGACGTAGTCAAAATGCTCAAAAGACGGGTCGTATTTTAACGAACCATGCATTGCAATACCGTGCTGAGGATTTGCAGCAATAGTGAAAGTTTGAAAGATGAGAGTAAAAAACAAAGCGAATTTAAAATGCATGGCTTATTTTGCTTATTGTAAATGTAGTTGAAAAATCTAGTCTCAATGCACACTTTAGTGCAAATTACAGGATGAAAGATCGTAAAGTTAAATGATAGACTCGTCTATAGCTTTTATCACCTTAAAGGCTTACGAAATATTTAGTTAGGCAAAACTGTTATTTAAGTTCGTTTTTTACAAGGCCGCAACGCTGGCATTTTGACACCGTTACAAGCTTGCCCTGTTTAACGTCGAACTTTGAGTTGCTTATAACCTTCCACTTATGAAAGCCGCTTTTGCATAAAGTTTTGCCTTTATGCTTGGCCTTTGGGGATGGTTTTTTAAAGGGAATTACATTAGACATAATAAGAGCTTTCGTTGCTTGAAGGCCTGAATTCATCGTTATAAAAGGCTTAATGCCTATTAAGAGTTGTTGCAATACTGATGTTACCAAGACGCTACTTAGATCGCTACGCCTTATTTGTTGGCCTTAGTTTTTTGCTGCATGCGATTATAATCGGCGTGGTTATGCTTGCTCAGGTGGATAAAGATGAAGAGGAAGAAAAGCAGCATAAAGTTCTGATAAAATTAGATAATCCTATTAATGAAGAGGAAGAGGAAGAGGAGGAGGAAGAGGAAAAGCCTTTAACAGAAGAGAAAGCTAAAGCAGAGAAAGCTAAAGCAGAGAAAGCTAAAGCAGAGAAAGCTAAAGCAGAGAAAGCTAAAGCAGAGAA